>NZ_JBHSBP010000024.1:0-7785 GCF_042650725.1 Micromonospora sp. GCM10011541 | reverse complement strand
CCGATCAGCAGCCGTCAGCACACCGCGCTGACCTGCACCGATGCCTTATCTGAACGGCATTGCGCCTTGACCGGGCAGCCGGCACCGGCGGGCATACCCCCGGCCTGATCGGCCGGGTGGGCGCTGCCCCGCGCAGTCACCGAGGGACCGGTAAACACCCCTCAGTTCGTAGTGGCGGCCTGCGGGTACGCCGCCGCGAACTCGGCCTGTCGGCGTGGCCTTTCCAGCCGAGTGCCGCCCGACTGCTCACGGGCGGTCCCAAGACCGATCAGCGATTGCTGTACGCCTCCATGAGCGAGGTCGGAATGCGTCCCCGGTCGGAGACCTTGTAGCCGTTCTGCGCGGCCCACTCACGGATCGCGCCACTCCGCACCCGGTTGGCTGCCCCGGGAGCCGCGGGACTCCCCGGCCGACGTGTGGCCCGGCGTGCGTCGACACCGCCTCGACCGATCCGCCGGCCGGCGTTGATGTACTCGTCCAGAGCCTTGCGGAGAGCCCCGGCGTTCTGGTCCGAGAGGTCGATCACGTAGGAAACGCCGTCCAGGCTGAACTCGACGGTGCGATCCGCCTTGCTCCCGTCGAGGTCGTCGGTCAACAGCATGACCACTTTGCGAACCATGAATTCACTCCCTTCGAGGAATTGGTGCCTTGGGCCCAATTTCCGCCTACAAGGCAGTATTGAGGTGATCTCAACAAGTGAGGTTCCCCCGATAGCGTGGAGGCCGGACCTAAGGGGATAGATGGTCATGGCTGAGACGAGGAGACGGTTCGACCGGGAGTTCCGTGAGGGCGCGGTGCGGATCGTGCGGGAGACGGGCAAGCCGATCGCGCAGGTCGCCCGGGATCTGGGGATCAACGACGGCACTCTGGCCAACTGGGTGGCGCAGGATCGGCGGGCCCGCGGTGAGGCGGCCGCGGGCGGTCTTGGTGAGGACGAGCGGGCCGAGCTGGTCAGGCTGCGCAGGGAGAACGCCGAGTTGGCGATGGAGCGCGACGTGCTCAAGCGATCTGTGGTCCTGTGGGTCAAGGAGGCGACGAAGTGAGTGTGGCCCGCTTCGTCTCCGCTCAGAGGACCGAGCACGCCGTGCCGCACGCGGTGTCCTGCCGGGCGCTGGGGTTGTCCGAGTCGTGGTTCTACAAGTGGCGTGACCGGCAGCCCACCGCGCGGCAGACCCGCCGCGACGCCCTCGATGAGGCGATCCGGGTCTCCTTCGACGCCTCGGGTGGCACGTACGGCTCTCCCCGAGTGGCCCAGGATCTGCACGCCGACGGGTGGCAGGTGTCGGTCAACACCGTCGCGGCGCGGATGGCCGCGCTCGGCCTGGCCGGACGCACACCGAGGCGCCGACGCAGCCTCACCAGGCAGGGCAAACGGCCGGTGGCCCCGGACCGGGTCCGGCGGCAGTTCACCGCCGTCGCACCGGATGTGTTGTGGTGCGGCGACATCACCGAGGTCGTCACCGACGAGGGCAAGCTCTACCTCGCCACCGTGATCGACCTGTACTCCCGCCGGCTGCTCGGCTACGCGATGAGCGCCCACCACGACGCCGACCTGACCCAGGCCACCTTGAGCATGGCCGCGGCGACCCGCGGCGGCACCGTCGACGGAGTGATCTTTCACAGCGACCGCGGCAGCGAGTACACCGCCGCCGACTACGCCACAGCCTGCAAGCGTCTCGGTGTCCTGCAGTCGATGGGCCGGGTCGGCTGCGCCCTGGACAACGCCGCGGCGGAGGCGTTCAACTCCACCATCAAGGTCGAGTACATCCACCGGCAGCGGTTTCGCACCCGCGCCGAAGCACGACTCAAGATCGCCACCTGGATCGTCGACTTCTACAACGTCCGCAGACGCCACAGCGCCTGCGACGGCATGTCACCGGTCGACTACGAACACTTCATCGCCGAAGCCCGCCGGGCCCAGGCAGCTTAAACAACCCTCCACGCTTCCAGGGGATTGACAGGGGCCTACCTTGACGATCAGTGTCCGTAGGCGACTTGACGTCTGGTCGTGGAGCTGGGGGGTGGAATGGGGTTCGTGAAGCCGGCGATGATGAGCGCAATAGTGGGGGCAGCTGTTCGTGGATGTCCAGCAGGTGCCATTCGCTTGCGAGCAAGGGGTGCCTGAACTGAGTGATGCATGGCAGCGCCGCCGCCGCGCCGACGGCAGGGTTGGCAACGTGAGACTCGCCGCGCTTGATGACCGAGGCGATGATGTGCTGGACCTGGGCCGTGAGGTCGACGACGTGCTCTGCTTCGACGAACCTGAATTCGGATACCAGCGCCCTGCACGTCTGAACGAGGCGTGGATGCGATGCAGCCACTCCCGCATGACCGCTTCCCGAAGAGCCGCCCTCCGACGGGAAATGCCGGTAGATGCTGCCCGGACTGACCTTGAGCCCTCGCATGGCATCGGCGACGTTAGCCTCTGCCGGGGCCGTAGCGGGGCACGACATCCTCAGCGCTACCCCGCGGGAATTTCGCCGCAAGATCCCCTAATCCCCTAACGCCAACCGCCGCCCCTGCCCCAACCCGGCCGGATAAGGCTGGGGTGCAACCCCGATGTCCGATACCGCCGCTTCGCCTTACGGTCGATCCCGGGTCCGGGCGATGTTGTCTGAGACCACGTCCGAACAACATCGATCGAGGAGACCGGCAACATGAGTGAAAGCGCCAGCACAAATTCGACCGCCGACGTGAACTCGACCTCTGCAGCCGACTGGACCGGCAACACGGAGGCAACCGCCGATACCAGCGGGACCACCAACGTGGATTCCACCGCCAGCGCGGGGTCGACCGCCGACATGGGCGCAACCGCTGACATGGTGTCGCCGCAGAGCCTGCAGGACTTCGTATTCGGCCTGCTCACGAACGGTGACGCCCGAGCGGCGTACGAGGTCGACCCGCAAGGCGCGCTGGACAACGCAGGTCTCAACGACGTGACCCCGGACGACGTGCAGGACATCGTTCCGCTGGTGGCCGACTACGTTCCTGTACAGGGCATCACGTCCTTGCTTTCCGGAGACAGCCTTGGCATCACCGCCGGCGCCACCGTCGACGGACTCGGGCTCAGCGGCGCGACCGGCAACCTCGGCGGACTCGGCCTCACGGGTGTGACCGGCCACCTGGGCGGCACCCTCGACAGCGTTAGCCTCAGCGGCGGCGTGACCGGCACGCTCGACAGTACCGTCGGCGGACTCGGCGTCGACGGCGTGACCGGCGACGTCGGGGGCACCGTGTACAGCGCCACCAACCTCGTCGACAGCACCGTCGGCGGACTCGGCGTCAGCGGCGTGACCGGCGACGTCGGGGGCACCGTGTACGGCGCCACCGGCCTCGTCGGCGACGTGACCGGCGACCTCGGCGGCACGGCATACGGCGCCACCAGCCTCGCCGGCGGCACCCTCGACAGCACCGTCGGCGGACTCGACGTCAGCGGCGTGACCGGCGACGTCGGGGGCACCGTGTACAGCGCCACCGGCCTCGTCGGCGACGTGACCGGCGACCTCGGCGGCACGGCATACGGCGCCACCAGCCTCGCCGGCGGCACCCTCGACAGCACCGTCGGCGGACTCGACGTCGACGGCGTGACCGGCGACGTCGGGGGCACCGTGTACAGCGCCACCGGCCTCGCCGGCGGCACCCTCGACAGCACCGTCGGCGGACTCGACGTCAGCGGCGTGACCGGCGACGTCGGGGGCACCGTGTACGGCGCCACCGGCCTCGTCGGCGACGTGACCGGCGACCTCGGCGGCACGGCATACGGCGCCACCAGCCTCGCCGGCGGCACCCTCGACAGCACCGTCGGCGGACTCGACGTCGACGGCGTGACCGGCAACCTCGGTGACACGGTGCACGGCGTCGGAAGCGTCACCGGTGACGTCGGTGTACACGGCGACGCGTACGCCAGCACGGACGGACAGCTTCTGGGGGGCCTCACCGACGGCCTGCTCCTGAGCTGAAGGCGCTGTGCTATGCGGAGGCCGGGATCTGCCCACTGCGCGGTCCCGGCCTCCATCTTGGTTTACCTACCGCGGATTTCCGGCCGCACGTATGCGTTGTGGAACCGGTGGACGTGTTGTGCAGGCGCCGGGTCCGCGGTCAGATCGCTCTACGCCACGCATGCGGGCCGCGCTTCGCCGGAACTGAGGTTCTGGTCGAGCAGGACCTGGCCGCCACGCGCCGCCAGCGCATCACGCGACGCTGGCGGCGCCGTTGATGCGGCACATCATCGCGGACCAGAGGTGGCTGACGGCCACTGGTAACGGCCAGCCACCTCGCATCGAGCTCCTTGGCCAGTTCTTCAAACTGAGGGCCGTAGACGTCGTGGTTGAGCGCCGCATGGAATGTTCGACATGGTCGCGTGCCGTGACCATGGCGCCCCGACACCTGGGCCTGCCTCGGCCACGGCCCCTCTCGCCGGCCCTCGTCATCTGATCCGCCGTGCCCTGGATCGGTGACCTCGCCCGACAGCGCCCCGTCCGTGAAGAGACGGGGCGCTCTGGTCGTCGCCGAGTGGGCTGTCCGCGCAGGTGGGGTGGTCCAGCCCGCCCACCCGGCGGGCGTATCAGTCGGCGGCGACCTCGATCCGTGGGGTCGGGCCCGCCGGCAGGTACGCCATGTCGGAGATGATGACCACATCCACCTCACGGTTCATCACCATCCAGCTCACCGACTCCCACGGCCCGCGGACGATGCCCTCCAACCGGTAACCGCGCCGGCGGCTGTAGTCGAAGCACTTCGCCACGGCGGGCTCGGTAGGTTCGATGCCGCCGGGTATCCAGATCACGGCCGTGTCCATGCAGCCTCCTGATCAACTTCTGAAGGTTAAGCGAGCGAGGATGATCAGGAGCCCCGGGGGGCAGGGATAGACGCGGTGCCGGTGGACAAGCATCGTGGTGCGGTCCCGGCAGGGTAAGAGGCGGCCGCCATGAACTTCCGGTGGTTCGCTGCCCCAGCGGCGGAGCCGGCGATCGCGGGTGAGGAGCCTCGGCCCTCACGTTGCCGTTACTCGCGTCTGCTCCCAGGTCCGCCGTGGTCGGCTATTGGGTGATCTCACCGCTAGGGGAATGCGCTGGTCCGCGGTCTCGCGCCAGAGTGCGTGGACGATCGTGCCGTCGGGGAGGGCGAAGGGATCGCGGGCGGTGTAGCCGTGCCGGGTGTAGAGGGCAGCCTCGGCGGCGGTGGTGGCCTCTGCGTAGGTGGGAAGCCCGAGACGGTCCATCCGGACGAGACTGCGGGCGAGCAGGGTGGAGGCGCGGGCGTGGCGCCAATCGGCGGGCGGGGCCGCGAGAAACGCCAGGTGGTTGTGGGCGTCGGTGGGACGGTGGGTGTTGAGGACGCCGTCCAGGGTCCGGAAGCGGTCGAGGTGGTCACCGCAGGCAGCCGCGAGGCGTTGGCGGTAGTTGGCCGGCGGCGGGATGGGGCGGTAGCGGTGGAACCAGACGGCGGCGGCGGAGCGGTCGTCTAGGAGGAAGACCTCGCCGAACAGAAGGGCGTGTTCGACCCAGATGCGGGAGACGGCGGTGAGCATGCGGCGTCGCTGGTCATCATCAGGTACGAGCCACGTGCCGATGGTTGAGGTGTGCAGGGGGGCAGCGACGAGGCGGACGACGTCGTCGATGTCGCACCAGCGGGCACGGACCGTGGGCGGAATACCTGTCATGGTGGATCTCCTGTATTGAGGCATTGTTGCCCGGTGGCCGGCGCTGCTGTCCGGTCGGGCGAAGCTGTGCAGTCAGGTCGAGTTGCCCGCCACCGGGACGGACGAGCCGGCGCGTGCCGTTTGGCTTCACGGATCAGCGCGGCGAAGGACACGTGGCACCCGGTTGAGCGGGCGCGTAGGACGCCCAGGGTCACAGCAGGGCGGCGTGGCCGTGAAGGTGCGTGGGGCGATGATGGTGCTCGCCGTTCACCGACAGCGGATCACCACCGCGTCGCCCCACCCGCCGGCTGGAGAGGTGTCCACGACGCGCGGTCGCATCTCAGCTGCCTGTCCGGCCGTGGGTCAGCCGTCACCGCATGAGGTGACGCTCAGGCAGGTCTGGTGCCCGGCTGCGGCGATCGTTGGGCGAACGTGTCGCACGGGGACGAAGCGCAGCGCTGGGATTCCAGCTCCGGCATCCATGGGCGCGGCGAGATGTCAGCCGCCGCCGTGCCGGCGCCTGAGGCGGCGGAACTGGTCACGCTGCCGGACGAGATCGGCGTCAGGCCGCCGGTGCCGGTCCCACCGACGCGCCCGGGACGACTACTCACGTCGGCGGCTGCAGCTGGGGCCGGCTCGCCGCCGCTGCACCGCTGCACCGCCACGTTCCAGTAGGGCGGGGGCTGCGTGGCTTCCTGGCGGTTGGCGGTGACAGCTGGCACGCGGACGGGATGCTCGGTAGCGCCTGGAGTAGTGGCGACCGGCACCGGGCCGCCAGACCCGGGCTGCGGTTCTACCGGATCGCCGGGCGGGACCGCCGGGTCCGCCGGCTGGCCGAGGATCGGCCGCGTCACCTCGAGCACCGGGGCGAGGACGGGGTGCAGGGTCTCGAGGATCGGGTCGGCGACCGGGCCGACCACCGCGTCAACGGGTTCGAGCAGTCCCGTGCCGGTGATCCCCCGCACCACCGGAGCCGCCGCGTCCACGACCGGACGCGTCACCGGCGCGACAGCCTCGACGACTCTCGTCAACCCCGTACCGGCCGGCCCGCCCACCGTGCGCCGCACCGGCACCATCGCCGCCGTCAGGTCAACGGGCGGGACCCGCATCGCCGAATCGGGCGTTGCGCGGGCTTGCGCCAGGGTGCCGGCTGGTTCCGGGGTCACGGAGGTTGGCTCCCCGACCGCGTCGGTCCCGGCCGGGCTGGGATCGACGGTCGCCGTCTCTTCGGGCGGGGCGGGCGGGCGTGGAAGGACAGTTTCGACCACCGCCCCGGCGCCGCCGAGCAGGTTGCCGACGATGCCCGGACCTGGCTCGTCGACGGCGTAGGCGGGATCGTTCATGATCGTGTCGCAAGCGCCCCAGGTGGCGATGACGCCACCGAGCAGAAGCATGCCGCGCACCGTCGCCTGAGCGAGTCGTCGGCTGCGGCACCGCATCACGGGCACCCCTCCCGACTTGTCGGTCTACCTCAGGCAATAACCGCTGATTGTTGCCGGATGCGGTCGGCGGGTCACCTTCCGACACGCGGGATTGGCATTATCCGCACAACGACCGAAGGCAACTTGCGCGCGTGCCCTACCAGGCAACCCGGCAGCGGACGGCTGCCGAGCTCGACGGCGTCAAGCCGGCAGAGCTATAGGGTGGATCTACCTGCGGATGAGAGGCGAGTGCGCGTGAATCCAGACTCGACCTGGCAGTATGAGGTCCGAACCGACGGTGACGCGAGGACCATCGTGCTGTCCGGCGAGATCGACATCAATGGCGCCGGCGAGCTGCACCGCCTGTTAGGCCATGTGTCGAAGTCGGCGGTGGTGGCGAAGAGATTCCGGCGCGTCGGTGATCGATAAGTAGCGAGGTCTCCGGTAGATGGTTCATCGACGAAGAAGACCATCAGCACGGAGACCTCGTGGCCACTGTAGCGGTGACGAGGCGGCACGACCTGACTGACGCGCAGTGGGCGGCGCTGGAGCCGCTGCTACCTGTGGGGCGTCGGCCAGGTCGGCCGCCGACATGGACGAAGCGGCAGCTCATTGATGGGATCCGGTGGCGCACCCGGGTCGGTGCGCCGTGGCGGGACATACCGGAGTGCTACGGGTCCTGGGCGGCGGCGTACGCGGTGTTCCGCCGCTGGCAGCGCGACG
>NZ_JBHSBP010000023.1:0-46982 GCF_042650725.1 Micromonospora sp. GCM10011541 | reverse complement strand
AGCGCCGCATGCCAGCCGCTGCCCGGACGGCGGGAGGACTCCTCCTGCAACCAGGCGCGCAGCATGTACACCAGCAGCAGATCCAGCAGAGCCGGCCGGGCGGCGTCGGCGCCCGGCTGTGGGCTGGACAGGTCAGATGTCAACAGGTCCACGGCGGAACGCAGGGCGGGGTGCTGACCCAGCTGCGCGGGCAGGTGGATGACCTGCGGCAGGGACCGCAGGAACGGATGAGCCTGCGTGTGGTCGAGACGGTAGGCGCCGCAGAGCAGGGTCGCGGAGCCGACGTCTTGATCCCCGTCGCCGTCATCCGGGCCATCCGTGTCCGGCGGCAGTGCGGCAAGCGTTCGGTCCGGGCTGTCGGTCAGGCCGTGCGCCGTGCCGTGGGGCAACAGCACGACGTCGCCGGCGGACAGCTGAACAGGCTCACCCTGAGCCGGTACGAGCCAGCAGCTACCGGCCAGCACGATATGGAAGCCCGCCCCCGCATGCGGCCCGAACCTGTTACCCCAGCGTCCCAGGTGCCGGGTCCGGGCGAACTTGGCCCGCCCGGTCCGCATGGAGCCGATGACCTCGCTGAACACGTCCACGCGGCCAAAGATACCTCGGGATGGTACGACCGAGTATTGAATGAGGCATCACTCGCATGGATACGTCCATGATCGGCTCCTACCGTGGATGGCGTACGCCCATCTGCAAGTCGAAGGAGGAGACCAATCGTGACTGCCTATGTCGTCATCGACCTTGATATCGCCACCCAGGACGGATTCCGGGAGTACGTCGAGGGCGCCGGGCCGCTAATCGAGCGTTTCGGGGGCCGCAACATCGTCACCGATGACAACGCCCTGGTGTTGGAAGGCGACTGGACGCCGCCGACCGTGGTGATCCACGAATTTCCCGACCGAGAGACCGTCCAGCGGTTCTGGGATTCGCCCGAGTACCAGCCACTCAAGGAACTGCGTCGCAAGCACTCCACGGTGAAGGTCGTCGTCGCACAGAATCCCGCGTGACCCGGACCTCTCGCCGTGCCGGCTGGTATCGGTCAGGGGATCTTCACCGATGGCTCGGAACGCTCTCCGCGCCATCGGTGCCGGACACCGCCTGCCGGTGAGGTCGCCTCATCGAGGCGTCCGGCCCCACGACGCGACTGTCACGACCCGGCAACGCGCCGCAGGTCGTCCATCGACCGCGCGAGAGGCTCAGCCGGTGCGGCGGTACCGCCGACACCAGCGCCTCGATAGGGCTCAATTCGTCCTCAGCGGCCAGGATTCCCCGAAAGGACCGCTGCGACCCTCGCATCGAGGATGCCGAATCGCATGCGCCAGCCGGTGAGCTCCAGCGCCGATGTGTGCGTGAGCAGCACGTCCTCGACGCTCGGTCCCGTCTCCGGCCGGTCCGCGGCTCGACCGATCTCCACGTTCAGCTCGTCGAGTCCGCGGTCCAGGCCGGCGACATAGCCGGCCCAGTCCTGCTCGTCCACGGTGGCAGATCACTGATGTACCCGTTCCAGGCGCTCGCGCAGACGGCGGAGGAACCCCGCCCCGTGTCGGCGTGACCGGGGGTGCCGCCTACCGACACCGTTTCCCTGTCGGTGAGGCGGCGGTGGATCTCGGTCATTCGATCGCGCACCGGCTTGTCACCTGATCCTTCTTGGATTAGTTGCGCCCACGAGGCAACGGCAAAAGCCTGTTGTCCGCCTTCACCGCTGCGGCTGGCCAGTAGGTCCTCATGCCGCGTACGCAAGACGCGCCCGCAGCGCCTCCTCGCTCCGGTCGCGAACAATTCCGGCAAGCGGACCGGGCGGCTACACACCCCAGCCGCTACAACCGCAGGTTGCGCCGAGCGATGTGCATGGCCGCATTGACGTGCATGGGATGCCAACCGCCATCGGGGGCCTACTACGACCGCAAACGCACCGAAGGCACACGTCCTATCGCTTCAGCAGCCCGCCGTGACGTGTCAACAACGTGTTAACCTGCCGGTGTGTCCGAGCCGCGGTGGCTAACACCCCACGAGGCCGACGTCTGGGCGAAGTACCGGCGTCTGCGCCGCGAGCTTCAGCGAGCCCAGGACCTACAGCTGCAGCGGGACTCCAACATCTCCGGAGCGGACTACGCCCTGCTCGCACCACTGTCCGAATCCGCAGAGGGATTGCTCAGGGCCAGGGACCTCGGTGCGGAGGTTGGGTGGGAACGCAGTCGACTATCGCACCAGATCAGCCGCATGGAGAAGCGCGGCCTGGTGCAGCGCGAGCCTTGTCCTGATGACCCCCGCGGCTCCATGGTGCGCCTTACCCAACAGGGACGTCAGGCGATTAAGGCGGCGGCGCCGAGGCACGTGGAGACAGTACGGAAACTATTTTTCGATCCACTCTCGCCCGGTGAGGTCGTTCTCCTCGGAGAGATGTTGGAGCGCCTTCTCCGTGCCGTAGACAGCCATATGACTAGTGATTCCGACGGAAACGGTGTGGAGAGGTGAAACGGCGCCCTGCCGGGTTATTGCGGCTCAGACCGAGCTACTGTGGGGCTCGGCCGCTCGGCCTCGGCATCGGCATCGGCAAGCTCGCCGGTCAGGCCGGCCTCATCCCACTGTCTTCTGCCGACCCACAGTCACTATAGGTGGGCCGGGGCCAGGATCCGGATCGGTGCTCGCCTGCCCGGCGGCAGGTCCAGCGAGCGCCGCAGACACGCGTCACTCGCGTGCCGCGAGAAGCGACACCGAGCTTGGGCGCGTCGCGGACCAGGACGTCAACGTGCTCGTCACGCCGGTCAACAGGAACGCGCCGGTCACCATCGACAGCACGAGCGGCCACGGCACGGACAGCGTCGCGACACCGGTGACGGCCGACGTGGTGACCAGCACGGCGACGTACGTGCCCGCGGCGGCCAGGGCGCCGAGCAGCAGACCGATCGTGGTGACGATCGACGACTCGACCAACACCATCCGTACCACCTGGCCGCGCGTGAGTCCGGTCGCCCGACCTGCTGCGAACTCGCGCCGCCGCGCTGCCGAGGCGATGACCACGGAGTTCACGACGCCGATCAACGCGTACAGGCCGCCCAGTCCCATAACCATCAACAGGACGCCGGTGCTCGTCGCGCGCCGCGCCGCGTCGTCGGCGGCCAGCCAGTCGTCCAGCCCCCGGATGGTGCCCACGCCGGCCAGTACCGTCGTGACGGCCTCCGCCTCCGCGCCGGGGGCCAGTGTCACGAACGTGCGGGACGGCGCCTCGGCCAGCTGGTCTTCGGGCACCAGGCCCGGAGGCAGCAGCAGGCTGGCACCGCCGCCGATCGCGGATGGGACCGCCGCCACGACCGGTAGCCGGCCGAGGTCGACGTCACCGATCCGTACGCCGACGGTGTCCCCGACCGAGAAGCCGTCCGCGCCGGGGCCCGCGGCCACCGCTTTCCCGCGCAGAGCGGTCAGCCCGGCGCTGCCCGGATGCGCCCGCTCGTACGCTGCGGGGTCGATGATCAGCGCGGACGAGTACCAGGTGTAGGCCATCTCGCCACTGCCGGTCGTCAACGCCACCGGTGCCTCGATCTCCGTTGAGGCCGCGGCGAGCCCCGGCACCCCGGCGAGCCCCACCGCGGCCCGGCTGGTGCCCTCGACCACCAGATCAGCCGCCGTTCCGCGTCGTTGCTCCGCCTCAACGGAGGCGGTGAATCACGTCGCCGAACCTGCCTGACCGAGCACCAGTCCGACCAGCACGATCAGCGGCGCCGCAGTGGACGCGCTGCGCCGCGCGTTGTCGCGCACGTTCGCCTGGGCCAGCTCGGCGAGCGTTCCCCGCCCGGCAGCAGCCGGGCGAACGCGGGCACCAGCCGCGGTCCGAGCAAGGTGAACGCGATCGCGGCGCAGATCGAGACGTTCATGGCCATGGCCTGGCCACCGACCGCACCGCCGACCGGGGAGAGGACGATCAGCGCGGCGGCGCCGGCCATGAACAGCAGGCCGGTGCCCCAGCGGCCCATCGTCATGATCCGGGCGGCCTCGCCGGTGTCGCGCAGTACCTCGAGCGGGCGTACGCGGCCGGCGCGCCGTGCGGCGACCAGCACCCCGGCGACCGCCAGCGCGATGCCAGCGCCGAACGAGACGAGGAGGATCCACCCGCGCCACTGCCCGACGAACCCATCGGGTACGAAACCCAGCGTCCGCAGCAGCCAGGTCTGCACCGCCATCAGCGCGACGCCCATCGGCACGCCGGTGACGGTGCCGAGCGCGCCGAGCAGCACGGCCTCGCCGAGCAGTAGCCGGCGCACGTGGCCGCGGCCACCGCCGATCAGCCGCAGCAGCGCCAGATCACGGCGGCGCTGCTCGACCGTGAAGGCGAATGTCGAGCTGATGATGAACACCGCGAGCAGCGCGGCGAACCCGAGCGTCACGCCGAGCAGGGCCACCAACGTCTCCCGGCTCTGCGCGAACCGCATCTCGCCGACCGGCGAGAGTCCGGCCGGCGTGTGCTGGGTCGCGGCCGAGATCAGCAACAACAGCGACGACTGCACGAGCGCCACCCCGAGGCACACCGTCAGCGTCGCCCCGATGAACAGCGTCCAGCGCTCGCGGAAGCTCGCCCAGCTCATCCGCAGCATCTCAGCGCTCCAGCGCCACGAGACGGTCCGCCACGGCCCGGACGTCGGCGCCGCCCAGCATGTCGACGACCCGGCCGTCCCGCAGGAAGACCACGGAGTCGGCGGCGGCCGCCGCAGCCGGATCGTGTGTCACCATCACGATGCTCTGTCCGCCCTGGACCGTCCTGCGGAGCAACTCGAGGACGTTGCGCGCGGCGGATGTGTCCAGCGCGCCGGTGGGCTCGTCGGCGAAAATCACCTCGGGGCGCGTCACCATTGCCCGTGCGATTGCCACCCGCTGCTGCTGGCCGCCGGAGAGCTCGCGCGGCCGGTGCCCGGTCCGTTCGCCCATGCCGACGGCCGTCAGCGCGCCATGCACCTCGGCCTTCGTCGGGCGACGGCCGGCGAGCCGCAGCGGCAGCGCCACGTTCTGCGCGGCGGTGAGCGATCCGATCAGGTTGAAGCTCTGGAACACGAATCCGATCCGGGCGCGGCGTAGTTCGGTGAGCGTGTCGTCGCTAGCGACGGTGATGTCGGTGTCGCCGAGCAGCACGCGCCCGCCGTCCACCCGCTCTAGACCTGCGGCGCAGTGCAGAAGCGTCGACTTGCCAGAGCCAGATGGCCCCATCACGGCCGTCCACCTGCCGCCCGGAAAGTCGAGATCGACGCTGTCGAGGGCGCGCACCGCTTCGGCCCCTCGCCGTAGGTACGGCTGACGCCGCGCAAAGAGACAGCGGGCGAGCCGGGAAGACTCATGGTCCTCCTTATGACGTGATCAAGCACAACGTCCGGGCGGCGGCGACCATGCGGCGGGCACCGCGGTTCGAGGACGGGACACCCACCACAACTCCAGCCCTCTTATCGGACGCACGGGCCGGGATCGGGGTGGCCCGCTGCGTGGCAGCTGGCCGTGGCGGATGCCCGGGTTACAGGGGCGGTCAGAAAACGACGGCGATCTTGCCGCGGACGTGCTTGGCCGTGAAGTCAAGAAGGGCCTGGCGGGCCTGGTCGAACGGGTATTCGGAGTCGATCTCGATGCGCAGTTCTCCCTTGGCGGCCTGTGCGGCGAGCGCGTCAAGCCGGCCCTCGGGTGTGGTGGTTCCGCCGTAGGCCGCGGTGACTCCGCGCTCGAACGCGGGCGGTCCGCCGAGCGAGGAGACCAGTTGGCCGCCGTCCTTGGCGGCGGCGGCGGTAGCGGCGAGCCCGGGTCCGGCGTTGGCCAGGTCGAGCACCGCATCGACGCCGCCGGGCACCAGGCGGTGTGCCTCCTCGGCCACGTTGACGCTGCGGTAGTCGAGGACATGGTCGGCGCCCAGCCGGGCGAGGAAGTCGCGGTCGCCGGAGCGCCCGGTAGCCAGCACGGTCAGTCCTGCCCGCTTGGCCAGCTGAACCGCGTAGGAACCGACACCGCCGGTCGCACCCACGACGAGGACGCTAGCGCCTTCGGCGACGTTGGTGAGGTCCAGCAGTGCGGCTGCGGTGAGCGCGCCGGTGGGCAGGGCCGCGCCCTGCGCCGGGGTCAGCTCGGCGGGTCGACGGGACGCGGAGGGAGCGTCGTTGATCAGGACGTATTCAGCCAGGGCACCGGAGGGCACGCCATTCCACGCGATGACGGGGTCGCCGACACGGAAACGCGTGGCGCCCGCACCGACGGCTTCGACGACGCCGCTCACGTCGACACCCGGCACGAACGGATGCCGTACGGGCAGAGCCTCGCGCATCGCGCCCGTGATCAGCACCTGGTCCACGGGGTTCAAGGCGGCCGCCTGCAGTCGGACCAGCAGTTGGCCCGGTCCCGGCACGGGGGCGGGCAGGTCCGCGGAGTCGAGCTCTTCCACCGGCCCATACGACCGAGCAACCAGCGCCCTCATGATTCTCCCTGTCAGTGCCGGCCGGGCAGGAACGTTCCAGCGCCTCGTCTGAGCCGAGGTCGCCGCCGGGCAGCCCGCACCCACGGCGTCGTTAGTGATGCGTCAACAATAACCAGCCCACGTTGATGCGTCAACAAACCGCAGGTCTACGCATAACAGCGGTCCACACGACGCGGCGGGCGACGGCTGTACATCCGCTGTTCGTGCCCGAATTGCCGGTTCGGCCAGCGGCAAGCCTGCCTCCGCAGGTTCTCAGCGGACGCGGCCCCGGGCCTTGAGCGGCGTCGGGGGCAGCTCCGGAGCCGGCAAAGGTTGCCCGTCGAACCCGTTGATAGCGCCGAACCGATCGCCGGACATCCAGTCTTCCCGAGCTTGCTCGATGTCCTGCTGGCTACGGCCGATGAAGTTCCACCACATGACGATCTTCTCGTCGAAGGGTTCGCCACCTAGGAGCAGCAGGCCGGCGTCAGTATCCGCTTCAAACCGCAACTCCCGCCGCCCGCAGCCGAGGTAGAGCATGGATCCCGGCTCGAGCAGCACGTCGTCGACACGGGTGACCCCGGACATGGTCAGCACGGCGTACTCGAAATCAGGCTCAACAGGCAGCCGGACGTCAGCACCGTCGGCGAGGGCGATGTCCACACCCAGCAGGGGCGTGTAGGTCGTACCCGGAGAGCGCATGCCGTCGATCTCCCCAAGGATGACGGTTGCGTGCAGGCCGTCCGGGGAGTTGAGGGTGGGGAGCGCGGCGTGGTGCTCGAAGGCGGGTGCGGTATCGCGGTGCGCGTCGGGCAGCACCACCCACAGCTGCGCGCCGTGCAGCAGGGCTGCGTGCTGCCGGGGCGACTGCTCGGCGTGGGAGATTGCCCGTCCGGCAGTCATCAGGCCGAGTTCACGGGGCCGAATCGTCTGTAGGCTCCCGAGGCTGTCCCGGTGCAGGACTTCTCCCTCATGCAGCCAACTCACAGTCTGCAGGCCGGTGTGCGGATGCGGCGGCACCCACATGCCCGGCTCCTCGGCAATGTCGTCCGGCCCATAGTGGTCGACAAAACACCAAGCGCCCACCATGCGGCGGCCCAGATTGGGCAGCAGCCGCCGCACCGCAGTGCTGCCGAGGGATGCAATGCGGGGCTTCAGCAGTTCCTGGACGGGCTGCCCGGAGACAGCCTCCCGGCCACCCCGCAGCAGCAGCTGCGGGGTGGGTTCGAGGTTGCTCATCGCGGTCGTCCTCTCGTCGCGCTCCGGTCACAGCTCGTAGCTCACCGCTGCGTCACTCAGAACCCGAAACGCGGGCGCTGCGCCAAAGGCACAAGCTGCTTGAACTCCGGGTGCTTCGTGATCCAGTTGCGGACGAACGGGCAGTAGGGCAGCACCTTCAGGTTCTGCTCGCGCACTGTGGTCAGGGCAGCCTCGACGAGCGTGCCGGCGAGCCCCCGGCCCGCGAACCGGTCATCGACCTCGGTGTGAATGAAGGCAACCTCATCCTTGAAGCGGTGGTACTGGGCAAAGCCCGCAAGCTCTTCCCCGTCGAAGATTTCGAAGCGGGATTCGGCAACGTTGTCCGTCACACGGGTCGACAAGGGGGCCTCCTGAGATCACGAGGGGGGCGGACCGCCGGCAGCCGGGGCAGGGCCCGTCTCTTACGTGACGGTGTGCCTCGCGAAGGATGAACGGGCCCGCCCAGAGACTTCGCACCGCGGAGTATCCAGCCGCCACCGGTGACTGTACCCTCATGTTGATCTGTCAACAATAAGCTGGTCGGTGCCCCATCTGGTGACAGATGGTGACTAACCAATGCGTTGAGGCAGGGGTCCATTCACGGGACAGACCGACCAGGCGGGTTGTCCCACCCAAGCACGAAGAGAGGAAGCCATGGCGATTGTGCGTGGCACGTTCAGCGATGAGGCCCGGAAGACGACCGGTGAGGCGCTCCAGCAGGTGCTGGCTGACCTGATCAACCTGGGCCTGCTCGCCAAGCAAGCCCACTGGAACGTCACCGGACCGAACTTCCGCAGCCTTCACCTGCAGCTGGACGAGATCGCCGACCTCGCTCGCGGGTTCTCGGACCAGGTCGCGGAACGGGCCGCCGCCATCGGCTTCAACCCGGACGGCCGGGCGGCGACGGTGGCCGGCGCGTCCACTCTGCCGGATATCGAGCACGGCGATATCGAGGACGGAGCTGTGGTCGAGATCATCAGCGACGCCCTACTCATCCTCATCCGCACGTTGCGCGGGACCGTATCGGAAACCGCCCAGACTGACCTGGTCTCGCAGGGCCTGCTCATCGAGATCACCGCGGCGATCGAGAAGCAGTACTGGCTGTTCCAGGCCCAGCACTGATCTCCGGCATCTCGACAGAGACGGGTCCGCCGCGGGGAACGGCAGAGCCGGCTCCACGTGCGGGCCCAGCGAGAAGCCGGCGATAGGGGAGGCCGACGTCATGCACCGTCGCCTCCTCGGCGGGGCAGAGCGCCGGGCGTTTGCGAGGGCGTCCAGGTCCGGGCTCGTTGACCCGGATCGCGTCCAACAGCGCCAGCAGTTGCGGATTGTCACCGGCCTGGCCGGGACTGAGCAGGATCGACAACGGCCGACCGCGTCCGTCGACCGCGAGGTGAACCTTCGTGCTCAACCCACCTCGGGACCGGCCGATGGCCTCGCCATCTTGCGCACCAGGCGTCGCCGGACTTGCCGCGGAGCCCCCTTTTTGCGGGCGCCAGCGGCATGCTGATGCGCCCGCACGATCGACGAGTCGACGCTGATCGTCCACTGCACCGGTGTGCCGTCGTCGTGGACCTGCGCCGCGGACAGGATCCGGTCCCACGTCCCGTCCGCGGTCCACCGGCGCAGCCGCTCGTGGCAGGTCTTCCACGGCCCGTACCGTTCGGGCAGGTCGCGCCACGGCGCACCCGTTCGCAGCTTCCACAGAATCCCGTTGATGACCTGCCGGTGATCCCGTCACCGTCCCGAGACCCACCAGGCTCGGGCAACAGCGGCGCGATCACGGCCCACGCCTCATCGGTCAGCTCACCACGACGCACCACCGGCACATCGTCAACGATCAACCACTACAAGATCGGCAGGACACCTAGGCAGCGTCCTGATCGCGGCTGTGGCGCGTGCCGCGACCTGACCTCAGGACAATCGCTGCGCCCGGTGCAGGATCCGCTGTGTGACCACCACTAGAGCGAGGAACGCGCCGCTGACGACCTGCTGGAACGACGAGGTGAGCACGCCGATCTGGTTGATCAGGCTCTGGATGACGCCGAGCAGGAGCACTCCCGCCATCGTTCCGGTGAGCCCGCCGGCGCCGCCGGTGAGCAACGTGCCGCCAATCACCACGGCGGCGATGACATCGAGTTCCATGCCGGCGCCGAGGATGGTCACGCCCGAGGACAAGCGGGCGGCGTTGAGTGCCCCCGCCAACCCGGCGAGCAGTCCGGACATGAGATAGACGATGACCTTGACCCGGGTGACCGGCACGCCCATGAGCACTGCGGCCTCTTCGCTGCCGCCGATGGCATAGACGTTCTGCCCGAAGGCGGTGCGTTGGAGCAGCACCCCGCCCAGCAGGACGAGACCGAGCGTGATCCAGACCGGCACGGTGAGACCGAGGAGGGACGTCTGGCCCAGTGCGCTAAAGGCGCCGTTCTGCACCAGGTAGGTGTTCGCCCCTTCGCCGGAGACCGCGAGCATGAGTCCACGCATGCCTAGCAGGCCGGCCAGGGTCACGATGAACGGCGCCATGCCGGTGCGCGCCACGATCAGCCCTTGCAGCAGGCCGATCGCGCCACACACTGTGAGGGGCAGCAAAAGCGCGACGAGCAGCCCATACCGGGAGCCGTAGGCGGCCAGCACCCCGGCGAGCACGAAGGACGAGCCGACGGAGAGGTCGATGCCGCCGCTGATGATGACGAAGGTCATCCCGATCGCGACGATGGCCAGGAACGATGACGACACCACGATGTTCGCGGCGTTCTGTGGCGTGGTGAACGAGTCGAAGGCGACGGCTCCGAGCAGGACGGTGACCGCCAGCACCATGAGCGCGCCGTGGTGCTGGACGAGGTGGCCGATTCGTTCGCGGCGCAGCGTGCCCGGCCGGCGCCGCGCGTCGGTGCCGGCGTCCGCGTCGGCGATGGTGGTGGTCATGCGCGCCTCCCTCGGGCGGCGTAAACGGCGGCCAGGATGATGACCGCCTGGACCATCTGGGTCCAGGACTGCGGCAGGTTGTGCTTGATGAGCGTGGCTTGGAGGAGCTGGATGAGCAGGGCGCCCATGACGGTGCCGAGCACGCGGACTCGGCCGCCGGTGAGCGGGGTGCCGCCGACGACCACGGCGGTGATCGCGGACAGTTCCATGAGCAGGCCCAGCGAGGTGGGGTCGCTGGCTTGCAGCCGGGACGTGGCCAGCACCCCGGCCACCGCGGCGAGTAGGCCGGAGATGATGTAGACGGTGATCAGGACGCGTCGTACCGGCAGGCCGGACAGTCGGCTCGCGGCCCGGTTGCCGCCCACGGCGACCAGTTGGCGACCGAAGGTGGTGCGCTTGACCAGAAACGCGACCAGTACCGTGAGCGCCGCCGCGATGATGACCACGAGCGGCAGGCCGAGCACAGATTGGCTGCCAAGGGTGATCAGCGTGGGGTTGCGGAACTCGGTGAGCTGCGGCACGAGCACGTTCGCCAGGCCGCGTACGCCGACCAGCAGCGCCAGCGTCGCCACGATCGGCTGCACCCCCACGTACGCCACCAGCGCCCCGCCGGCTGCGCCGGCGGCCGCGCCGGCGATCAGAGCCGCGACGATCGCGACCGGAGCGCCGTAGCCGAGGTAGAGCACCACCATCGCCGAGGCGAGCGCCATGACGGCACCGACGGACAGGTCGATGCCCTCGGTGCCGATCACCAGCGCCATGCCGAGTGAGGTGATCACGACCGGCGCGACCTGGATGAGCTGCGTCCGGAAGTTCGCCACCTCCAGAAAGTGCGGCGTGAACACCACGTTGAAGAGCAGGAGCGCGAGCACCGACGCGTAGACGCCGTACTCCTGAAGCCACGTGAGCAGGCGTGCCCGCCCTCCCCACACGTGCGGCGCGGCCGCGAGCTCAGCCATCGGTCTCTCCCGTCGCGGCAATCGTTGCCATGATCGCTTCTTCCGTCACCTGGTCGCCACTCAGCTCGCCCGCGACCGCGCCGTCACGCAGGACCACGACCCGGTCCGCCCCTTCGACCAGTTCCTCCAGGTCGGATGAGATCAGCAGCACGCCGAGCCCTTCGGCCGCAAGCTCGTCGATGAGCGCCTGCACCTCGGCCTTGGCGCCGACGTCGATGCCCCGGGTCGGTTCGTCGAGCAGCAGGACCTTGGCGCCGGTGGCCAGTGACCGGGCCAGCAGGACCTTCTGCTGGTTTCCGCCGGACAACTCGGAGACCTTCTGGTACGGCGAGGCGGCCTTGATGCGCAGCCGCCGCATGAAGCTGTCGACGATCCGGTCGATCCGGGCGTCGGACACCACTCCGGAGCGGGACATCTGGGGCAGGGCGGCCAGCGCGATGTTGTCCCGTACCGACAGGGTCGGCACGATCCCCTCGGCCTTGCGGTCCTCGGGGACGAGGCTGACGCCGGCCCGGATCGCCGCCGCCGGAGAGCCACGACGTACCTGTTGCCCGGCCACCGTCACCGTGCCGGCGTCGACCGGTAGGGCACCGGCGATCGCCTTGGCCGTCTCGCTGCGCCCGGCGCCCAGCAGCCCGCCCAGGCCCACCACCTCGCCGGGACGGACCTGCACGGACACGTCGCGCAGGACCGGCCGGCGGGACACTGAGCGGGCCTCGACGAGCGGCTCGCCGGCCGTGGTGGTGTGCTCGCCGGTGAACCTCGTCGCGCCATCCCGCCGGATCTCGGCGGGGTCGCGGCCGAGCATCAGGGCGACCAACTCCACCCGGGCCAGCTCGTCGAGCGGCCCGTCGTGCGCGACCCGGCCGTCGCGCAGCACGGTGACCCGGTCACAGATCCGGTACAGCTCGTCGAGGCGGTGGCTCACGTAGATCACCGAGATGCCCTCGGATCGCAGGTCGGCGATGACACCGAAGAGGGTGTCCACCTCTCGCGGTTCCAGCGCTGAGGTCGGCTCGTCCATGATCACCACGCGGGCCTCGATGGAGACCGCGCGGGCGAGCGCCACCATCTGCTGGGTGCCCATGCCGAGCGAGCGCAGCGGGCGGCGCACGTCGGTGCGGATGCCGTACCGGGTCATCACCCGCTCGGCCTCGGCGTACAGCTGCGTCGTGTCGATGACCCCGAGCCGGCTGCGCGGTTCGCGCCCGAGCAGGAGGTTGTGCGCGAGGCTCATCTGCGGGACCAGGTTGACCTCCTGGTAGATGGTCGAGATCCCGGCCCGCTGGGCGGCGAGGGGGTTGTCGAAGGTGACCGGCTCGTCGCGCAGCAGCAGCGTCCCACGGTCCGGCCGGTACACGCCGGTGAGGACCTTGATCAGGGTGGACTTGCCGGCGCCGTTCTCGCCGACGAGGGCGTGGACCTGCCCCGCGTCCAGCCGGAAGGACACGTCGTCGAGGGCGAGGACGCCGGGGAATCCCTTCGAGATTCCCCGGGCCTCCAGAACCGCGGTCGCCATCAGTACGCGTTTCCCAGGCTCTCCTTGGCGTTCGCCGTGGTGTACTCCTGGTCACTGATGATCACGGTGGCCGGGATCCCTTCGCCGTCGAGGAACTTCTGGGTGGTGGAGAAGGCGAGCGGGCCGAAGCGCGGGTTCGACTCGACGACCGCGGACAGCCAGCCGTCGACGATGCCCTGCACGGCGGCGCGGGTGCCGTCCACCGACACGATCTTGACCTGGCTGGGCGACTTGCCGGCGCCCTTGAGCGCCGTCACCGCGCCGAGCGCCATCTCGTCGTTCTCGGCGTAGATGCCCTTGGTGCCGGGTCGGGACTGGATCAGCTGCTCGGTGACCTGCTGACCCTTCTCCCGGGTGAATTCGCCCGTCTGCTCGAACGAGATGGTGATGCCGGGTGCCTTCTCCTGGATGCGGTCCTTGAAACCCTTCGTCCGGTCGGTGGTGACGTTGTTGCCGGGCGCGCCGAGGAGGATGGCGACCTCACCCTGGCCGCCGAGGGCCTGGACCATCTGGTCGGCAGCCCGCTTGCCCTGCTCGTAGAAGTCCGACCCGATGAAGGTGAGGTAGTCGGTGCACGGTTGAGCGTTGATCTTGCGGTCGATGGTGATGATCGGGATCTTCTTCTCCGCCGCCTGCTTCAGCACCGGTTCCCAGCCGTCGGAGTTCAACGGCGCGATGACCAGCAGCTTGGCGCCCTGGGCGATGAGTTGCTGAACATCCGAGATCTGCTTGGAGAACTGGGACTGGGCGTTGGTGACCCGCAGGTTGGCGATGCCGAGCTTGGCGGCCTCGTCCTTGATGGACTTGGTCTCGGCGATGCGGAACGGGTTGGCTTCCTTCTCCGACTGGGAGAAGCCGATCACGTCCTTCTTGAGGTCGAACTTCTGCCCGCCGAAACTCTGCAGGGTGCAGGTGGGGCCGGTGGCGCCCGCGCTCTGCACGACCTGCTGGCCCGCGCTGCCGGCTGGTGTGGGCGTGTCGCCGCTGTCCTCGCTCTTGGCGCACGCCGCGGTGGTCAGCAGCGCGGCCAGCGCGACCGCCGCCAATCCGGATGTCCTGGACATGAGAGGTCCTTTCGCTAAGGGATTCTTCAATCGGCAGGGGGATACAGCGCACAGGTCTCGACGGCGCCCTTCGGCTGGCTCGGGCTCTGCCAGCGCAGGTGCAGGTTCGAGCCGCCGTAGTGCTCGAAGTACTCGACCTTGATGTCGTAGCTGGTCCCCGCCCGCAGGGTGATCGGGGCGGCGGTCCGCTCGACGTCCCAGTTGTCCGTCCAGTTGTCGATCAACAGTCGCCCGTCGACCCACAGCCGGAAGCCGTTGTCGCCGATCATCGAGAAGGTGTAGGTCTCCGAGTACCTGGGCACGATCGAGCCGGTCCACCGGACCGTGACGTCGTCGGACTGGCCGGTGCGCTGCCGCAGGACCGGTTCGAGATCGTCGAAGTCGAGGTTGGGGTCGACCGCGGACGATTTCAGCGCACCGAAGTCGAAGGCCCCCGGTCCCGTACTCACGTAGTAGTCGCCGCGCAGGCCGCGCGGCTGCGCCGGGTCGTAGCCGACCTCGACGGTCGCCCGGGCGTGCGTCGGCTGCCGCACCCCGCCGACGGTGTAGACAGCCTCGCCGGTCAGCGCCGCGTCGTCGCACGGCGCCACCCCGTCCGCCGGGCGGACCAACCACCTGGTGGTGATCGTCCCGACCGGTGGCACGCGCCGGGTGAGCACGGCGTCCAGGGGCGTCACCGTCCATCCGCGCGGCGCCGCGAGGCTGACCGAGACGTCCTCGGCGGGCCGGTCGGACCGGTTGGTGAACGTGGTGGTCACGGTGGTGGCCTGGCCCGGCCGCACCGACACCTGGCCGCCGTCGCCGACGACGAATCCGGCGGCCGCGCTGGAGGTGCTCCATGCCTGCAGTTCGTTGACGCCGACGAACGCCCCGACGGGGTTGGTGAAGAGCAGCCGGAGCCGGTCGGTCGTCAGCGCCGGGAAGGTGATCCGGTTGAGGCCGTTCCCGATCGGCTGCTGGCTGGAACGGCGCTGCTCCGGGACGTCGACCCAGGCGCCGTCGGTCCAGTACTGCAACCGGTAGTCCGCCGCGGCCTGTACGCCGCCCCCGTCGTCGTAGCCGTACCAACGCACGTCCTGGACCCGGGTCGGGCCGCCGAAGTCGACGCCGTACCAGTCCTGCGCGTTGGGCGACCGGTAGTTGGTCCACCGGGTGTTCTGCGGCACCTCGTTGAACCACACCTTGCCGTCGAGCGCGTTCCAGGGATTGTCGTACGGCGAGGTGTAGGACGCGATGGGCTTGGGGTAGCCGGTGCGCAGGGGATTCGCCGCGTCGTTGACCAGGCGTACGGTCTGCGGGGCCGGTTCGGTCGCGCCGATCGGCACGGTGAGCGGGCCGGGCTCGGCGGCCACCGTACGCAGCGCGCCGTCGACGTAAACGCGCAGCCCGGCGCCCTGCGCGTAGTGGGAACCGTCGCGATCCCACAGCACCGTCACGTTGTGCCCGTGGTAGGGCACGTTCTCGATCGCGTAGTGGTCCCAGGCGTCCGGCACCAGCGGCTTCAGCTTCAGCGTGCCGCCGTCCTGTGGGCGCAGGCCGAGCAGACCCGAGATGACCAGGTCGGTGTACGACGAATGGAGGTAGTCCTCGCTGTGCGAGTGTCCGTCGTAGATCCAGCGTTTCTCGTCTGGGTGGTGTGCCTCGGCGACGTACGGCCGGCCGTCGCGGTACTGGGTGAGCGCATAGGTCCGCAGCAGGGCGTAGTAGTCGTCGCGACCGATGTCGTCCCGCGCCGGCTGGTCGTCGAGCAGGTTTGCCAGGCCGGTCAGCGCCTGTGAGGTGCTGTACGGCCAGGACGGTCCGTCCCAGTGGCAGCACCCCTGGGCGGCCTCGCTCATGAAGTAGGGGCTGCGCCGTTCGACCGTCGTCGGCCCGTACGCCGAGGCGAAGCCCTGCGGGTCCAGCAGCTGCCGCCAGGCCACCGAGTCGGCCGGCTCGGCCAGGCCGAACTGCCACGGGATGAAGCCGACCTCAGTGCGGACCTGCTGCCGCTCGTGGGTCGGGTTGTTCTCGTCGATGATGTCCAGCCAGAACTTCGCCTCCGGGTCCCACAGCCACCGGTGCGCGTTGGCCTTGAGCGCCGCCGCACGCCCGGCGTACTCGGCGGCGACCTTCTCGTCGCCGTTGCGCCGGGCGATCGCGCTGATCGCCAGCGCGTCGCCGTACTGGTAGGCGTTGATGGACGGCCGGAAGGTGTGCACGCCGCCGAAGTGGTCGCTGGAGGCGTAGCTCGCCGGGGACAGCTCCTTGGCGTCCCAGACCGGGCGCTGCCAGTAGAGCCCCAGCTCCGGATCGAAGTGGTTGTCCCAATCGAGGTACTGGGCGATCAGGGCGTCCTGCAGGCGCTGGAGGAAGGCGAAGTCGCCGGTCACCTGCGCGCGTTGGTAGGCGGCCGTCGCCGCCCAGAAGCTGTACTCGTGCGCCCAGTCGGGCGCCTCGGGGTTGACCGTCTGCGGCCGCTGCCCAGGGCCGGTGAGCCAGAACGTCAGATAGTCGTTCAGGTAGCTCTGGTCGCGCACCCAACGGCCCTCGGTGACGTGGTGCCCGGCTGCGGCGTTGATGGCCTGGTACGGCGCGGCGTACCCGCAGCAGTCGAGGAACTCGGTCAGCACCCAGCCGTCGGTCGGGCCGGCGTAGCGCAGGTGCTCCTTCCACACCCGCCAGCGGTAGTAGTAGACGTCCTGGATCTGCTGGTCGGGCAGGTCCACGAAGGGGATGTTCGCCTCGTACCAGGCCGGCTCGGCGTACCCGGTCAGGTAGCGCCGGTGGTCGAGGAAGTGGGTACCCGCGCCGACGGTGGGATACGGGGACGCGGCAGCCGGCGGCGGCGGGCCCTGCGGCGGTGCGGCGGCGCCAGGGGCGGCCGTCGCCGCCGCGGTCAACACCGCGGCGACGACGGCGACGAGGCGGATCTGCCTCACTTGCTGGCTCCCGCTGCATAGAGCTGGGCGACCTCGGCGGCGGACAGGGCGCGATCGTAGACCTGCACCTGGTCGATCGCGCCGCGCCAGTAGTCGACCGGGCCGCTGTTGTACCAGGCCCGTCCGATGACCGTCGGTCCGCTGGACGCCTCGCCCAGGCAGGAGCTGGCCGTGCCGGCCTGCTGCCCGTCGACGTAGAGCGTCAGCGTGCCGGTGGCGGCGTCCCGCACCCCGACCAGGTGATACCAGCGGCCGGTCTCCGGTGCGGTCGGCGCGAGCGCCCGGACCCCGGCGAAGCTGAACGCGAACCGGTTGTCCGCGCCCGAGTACTGCAGGAAGAAGGCGCTGTGGTTGCTGCCGTCCTGGCTCACCGCGGTGGCGAAACCGCCGAGGCTGTCCAGCTTCACCCAGGCGGACGCGGTGTAGTTACCGGTGGTGTCGAGGATCGCGGCGCGGGTGTCGACGTACTGATTCAGGCCGTTGAGCTGCACCGCGCTGCCGGAGTGGCCGGTGGTCCACGTCGCGCCGTTCATCAGCGTCCCGTCGTGGTTGCCGGCCTTGTCGTCGGTCACCGTGCCGGTGCCCTCGTCCAGCGGCCACCAGCCCACCCCGGTCAGCCCGGGCGTGCCCGGCGGCAGCTGCGGCGCGTTCGCGCCGGTGCCGTCGACCGAGCGGACGATGGCACGGTTGACGTCCCGGACCCGGTCGAAGTCCATCTTCTGGATCTGGCGGTCGTAGGTGTAGAACCCGTTGACCTCGTGCTCCACGTCGGTGGTCTGGGTGTAGACACCGCCGGAGAGCCCGCAGCGGTTGGCCACGGTCAGCAGGTCGCGCTGGTTCTCCACGTAGCGCCGGGTGAGGGTGGCGCTGTCCGGCGTCATCTCGTAGCCGTGCCCGTCGCCGAACCACATGTGGCCGGGGACCTCCAGCCCGAGGCCGCCGTGCTCGCCGTCCACGGCGACCCGGTCCCCGCTGGGGATCGGTGAGGCCGGGCCGAGGTACTGGTGGAAGTCGATGATGTCGCCGCGCCCCGAGTCGCCCTTGGAGGCGCAGCAGTTCACGCCGCTGTGCGCGTTGACCATCCGGCTCGGGTCCTGGGCGCGCAGCTCGTCGGCGATCCGGCCGGTAGCGGTGCGGTCCCACTCGCCCCAGCCCTCGTTGAACGGCACCCAGACCGTGATGGAGGTCCAGCTCTGGTGCTCGTCGACGATCTCCTTCAGCTGCCGCTCGAACTCCTGCCGCGCGTCGACCGGTGGGATACCCCCGGTACGCATGGCGGGCATGTCCTGCCACACCATGAGGCCCAGGCGGTCGGCCCAGTAGTACCACCGGTCCGGCTCCACCTTGATGTGCTTGCGGATCGTGTTGAAGCCGAGCCGCTTGGTCTCGGCGATGTCGAAGCGCAACGCCTCATCGGTCGGTGCGGTGTAGATGCCGTCCGGCCAGTAACCCTGGTCCAGGGTGGACAGATTGAACAGGATCTTGCCGTTGAGGGCCAGGTGGAGCTTCCCGTCCGCGCCCTTGATCTTGGTCACCTCGCGCATGCCGAAGTAGGACTCGACCCGGTCGACCTCCTTCGGGCCGTCCAGCACCCGCACCGTCAGGTCATAGAGGTACGGCGAGTCGGGCGACCAGAGCTGCGGGTTCGGTACCGGGACGCGCAGCTCGGCGCCGGCAGGTCCCGACGCGCGGCCGACGACCTTGTTGCCGGCGTACGCGACGGCCTCAACCGTACGGCCGTCGCCCGCGGTGACCTGCGCGGTGAGTCGGAGGCTGGCGTCGTCCACGTCGGGCGTCATCCGCAGCTGGTCGACGTGGCTCGCCGGCGCCGGCTCCATCCAGACGCTCTGCCAGATCCCGGACGACGAGGTGTAGAAGATCCCCCGGTCCGGCACGTTGCGCTGCTTGCCGATCGGCTGCCAGGTCTTGTCGGTGCGGTCCTCGACGCCGACCACCAGCTCCTGGGCGCCCCGACCGCGCAGGGCGTCGGTGACGTCGACACTGAAGCTGTCGTAGCCGCCGCGGTGGGTGGCGACCTGGACTCCGTTGACCCAGACCGTGGCGTCGTAGTCGACGGCGCCGAAGTTGAGGCGCAGCCGCTCGTCGCCGCCGATCCGCCAGTTCGCCGGCACCTGGAAGGAGCGCCGGTACCACATGCGGTCCTCGTGCCGCTGAATGCCGGACAGCGCCGACTCGATCGGGTACGGCACGAGCACCCGCTCGCTGAGCTGCTCGCCGATCGGCGGGGCTTCGCCTTCCTGTGCCCCCGCGAACTGCCAGACCCCGTTCAGGCTCTCCCACCTCTTACGGACCAGCTGCGGCCGGGGGTAGTCGGGAAGCGCGTTGTCCGGCGACACCTGGCCGGTCCACGGTGTGGCGATCGGTGGTGTGCCCGGATGCCAGGTCGCCTCGGCGCGCGCGACCCCGGGCACGCCGCCGATCACGCAGACCGCGGCGATCAGCGCGGTGGCTGCTCTTCTCATCGTTCAGGGCCCCTTTCTCACGAGCGTGGCGCGAGAGGGCAGGCCGCAGCGCCCGGGCCCGGGCCGGCGATTGGGCCGGCCAGGCCGGGCGGGAGAGCCTGCCTGAAATCGTTGGGAAACAATCAATCACCGTCACGATCTCAAGTCAATACCATTCGATCAGATCCGGTCAGAAACGATCCGGGAGCGCTCTCAGCGGGGTGGGGAGGCGTGAAGAGTACGATCAGAACCAGACCGACCCGTTCACGAAGAGAGGACAACGTGGCACCTGGCGACGACTCCCGGACGGCGACCGAGGGCCGGCGAACCATGTTCGCCGCCGAGCGCCGGCAACGCATCCTCGAACTGATGCACGCCAACGGCGCGGTCTCCCTGCGGGACATCGCCCAGGCCGTCCAGTCCTCAGAGGTCACCGTGCGACGTGACCTGCGGATCCTGGAGGCCGACGGGCTGCTCAACCGCCATCACGGCGGCGCAACCCTGCCCGGCGCGCTGGCCACCCCACCCGGCGCGCTGTCCCGCGAACCCACCTACGCCCAGAAGGCCCAGGTCGCCGCCGCCGAGAAGGCCGCCATCGCCGAGCTCGCCGCCTCGCTCGTCGAGGACGGCGACGCCATCGTCATCGGCGCCGGCACCACCACCCAACTCTTCGCCCAACAGCTCACCCGGTACGCCGAGCTCGCCGTCGTGACCAACTCGCTGCTGGTGGCCCAGGCGCTCGCCAACGCGCCGCGGGTCGAGGTCGTCCTCACCGGCGGCACGCTGCGCGGCGCCATCCTCGCGCTGGTGGGCAGCGCCGCCGAGCGCTCGCTCGCCGGTCTACGGGTCCGCCGGGCCTTCATCTCGGGCAACGGTCTCACCCCCGAACGGGGCGTCTCCACGCCGAACATGCAGGTCGCCAGCGTCGACCGGGCGCTCGCCGCGGCCGCCGAGGAAATCGTCGTACTCGCCGACCACACCAAGATCGGAGTCGACACCATGGTGCAGACCGTCCCCACGGACGAGATCGACCACCTCGTGACCGACGACGCTGCCCCCCGCGACGTGCTCGACGAACTGGCCAACCGGGCCGTCCGGCTGCACGTCGCCCGCCCCTGACGTCTTTACCTTTGCACCCGCCGTGCGCAATCATTCGCCTCAGCCGACTCGCCGGCCGCTACGAGGAGGCACCGTGGCAGGCAGCAGCACCGTGATCGAAGCCGCGGGCGTGGTCCGCGACTTCCCCGGCACACGCGCCCTCGACCACGTCTCGTTCACGCTCCGGCGGGGCGAGGTGCACGCCATCCTCGGCGAGAACGGCGCCGGCAAGTCGACGCTGGTCAAGGTGCTCTGCGGCATCGACCGACCGGACGCCGGGGTGCTGCGGCTGCACGGCACGCCGGTACGGTTCTCCTCCCCCCGCGACGCCGAGCGCGCCGGGATAGGCGCGGTCCACCAGGAGGCCAATCTCGTCCCCCAGATGAGCATCGCCCGCAACCTGTTCCTGGGCCGCGAACCGCGCCACCGGCTCGGCCTCATCAACGTCGCGCGGATGAACACCCGGGCGCGCGACATCATGGCCGACTGCGGCCTGCGGATCGACGTACGACGGCCCCTCGAGTCGTTCGACGCCGGAATCCAGCAGTTGGTCGCGGTGGCCCGCGCGGTCGCCACCGGCACCTCGGTAATCGTCCTCGACGAGCCCACCGCCGGCTTGGACGACGACCAGGTCGAACGACTGCTCAGCATGCTCGACACGCTGCGCGACCAGGGCCGGTCGATCGTCTACGTCAGCCACCGTCTCACCGAGATCGAGCGGATCTGCGACCGAGCCACGGTACTGCGCGACGGCCGGCTGGTACACACCGGCCCGCTCGCCGGCCTCGACCGGATGCGACTCGTGTCGTTGATGCTCGGCCGCCGGGTGGCGCTCGGGGCGACCGCCCCCGGCGGCGCATCAGCCGTCGAGCCCGCCGACCCGCCGATCCTGCAGGCTACCGGCCTCACCCGCCGCCACGTTCTCGGCGGCGTGTCGATCAACCTCCGGCCGGGCGAGGTCGTCGGCCTCAGCGGCCTGCTGGGCGCCGGTCGGAGCGAGACGGCGAAGGCGATCGCCGGCGCCATGCCGCTGGACGCCGGGCAGGTGACAGTCTCCGGCGCCCGCCTGCGCCGGCGCTCGATCGCCGGCGCCGTCCGCGCCGGCGTGGGGCTGCTGCCGCAAAACCGTAGAACCGAGGGCATTATCGCCTCGCTGTCAGTGCGCGACAACATCGCGCTCGCCGCGCTTCCCCGGCTCTCCCGCGCCGGCATCGTCTCCGAGGCCCGCCTCGACCGGATCGTCGAGACCTTCATGCGCCGGTTACGGATCAAGGCGACCAGCCCGCACCAGCCGGTCGGGGAACTTTCCGGCGGCAACCAGCAGAAGGTGCTGCTGGCCCGCTGGCTCGCCACTCACCCGCGAGTGCTGATGCTCGACGAGCCCACCCGCGGCATCGACATCGGCACCAAGTCCGAAGTGCAGGCCCTCATCGACGATCTCGCGGTGGACGGACTGGCGGTCATGCTGATCTCCTCCGACCTGGAGGAACTCGTCGGTTCCTGCGACCGCGTCCTGGTGCTGCGCGACGGCGCCGTCGCCGGTCAGCTGACCGGCCCGAACGTCACCGAGAAGAACATCATGGCGCTGCTCGCGGCGACCTGACCGCCGCTGCATACGGCATGAATGACGGCCCCTCCGGTCACGACACGACCCGCCACCGCAGCCGCCGGGACAGCACCAGCGCGGCGATCGCGACGAGCAGCACGCCGCCGCCGACGGCACCGATCTGGACGAGGGCGCTGCGGCCGAGGTTGGTGCTGTCCTCAACCAGGCCGGGGTCGACCCGGCACCCCGACGGTCCGGACCGACCTGGCGGCAGTTCCTGACCGCCCAGGCCCACACGATCCTGGCCTGCGACTTCTTCACCGTCGACACGGTGGTGCTCAAGCGGATCTACGTGCTGTTCTTCGTCGAGATCGCCACCCGCCAAGTCCACGTGGTTGAGGTGACCGCCCATCCAACTGGCGCCTGGGTGGCCCAGCAGGCACGGAATCTACTGATGGAGCTCGGCCAGCGCGCAGCGGGACTGCGGTTCCTGCTCCGCGATCGAGATACGAAGTTCACGGCGGTCTTCGACGCGGTGTTCACCGCGGAAGGCATCGACGTGATCAAAACCCCGCCGCAGGCACCCCCGCGCAAACGCCTTCGCCGAGCGGTGGGTGGGCACCGTACGCCGGGAGTGCACCGACCGAATACTCATCGTCGGCGAGCGCCACCTCGCGGCCGTGCTCGCTGGGTACACCCGCCACTACAACGGCCATCGACCACACCAATCGCTGGATCAGCGGCCACCGAAACCTGCGCCGCACGCCGTTGACCTCGACGCCGCTCGGGTCCACCGGCGACCGATCCTCGGCGGGCTGATCAACGAATACCAGACCGCAGCGTAAAGCCCTGATCAAGCCAGCAACCTAGTTTTGGACCAGGACAGGGTGCACAAACTGGCCTCGGTTATGACGAGCTCATCGCACGCTGGCCGCGTCACCAAATTCAGTTGGGCGGCTCGAAACGGCCGTCGACCGCAGTCCACCCGCCGTCCACGATCAAGCAGGTGCCGGTGACGAAACTCGCGGCGTCGCTGGCGAGATAGACCACGGCACCCGCCATCTCCTCCGGTCGTGCCCAGCGCCCGAGCGCGCTCTTGGCGGCGTATGCGTCGTACCACTCCGGATTGGCCTTGATCTGCGCCGTGAGGGGCGTCTCCACGACACCGGGGGCGACCGCGTTGACCCGCACACCGCGCGGCCCGAGTTCGGCGGCGGCGGTCCGCAGCAGCTGCACCAGACCAGACTTTGTGGCCGCGTAGACGCCCTGACCCGGCTCCACCGTGAAGGCGCGGATAGAGGAGAAGCCGATGATGCTGCCCCTGCCTCGCTTTGCCATCCCGTCGCCGAATGCCCGAAGCAGCCCGAAGGAGGCGGCAAGGTTGAGCCCGACGACCCGGTCGAACTCCTCCTGCGTGTAGTCCAGCAGGCGCTTACGGACGTTCGTGGCGGCGGTGAAGACCAGAACACTCACATCGCCCAGCTCAGCCGCAGCCCGGGAAACTGCGGAAGCATCCAGGACATCCAGGGTGTACGGGGAGCCGTCGGCCATCTGGGCGGTGAGGGCGGCGGATTCAGCGTCGCGGTCGGCGCAGATGACCTCGGCACCGTGCGCCGTCAGCGCTCGGGCACATTCACGGCCGATGCCGCTGCCGGCACCCACCACCACAGCCCTTCGGCCGTCGAGCCGAAACAGCTTGTCGTACGCGGGCATGGCTCAACTCCTCATTCTCCGCAGCAGTTGCTCATGGATAGTCCTCGTGATGCGGGCCCATGGCGTCGACAGGGGGTTCAGGCCGACCGGATGATCGCCATCCGGGTCACCGTCAGTTCCTCCGCCGCGAAGCGGGGGCCTTCCCGGCCGATGCCGGAATCCTTGACTCCGCCGTAGGGCATGTTGTCGGCGCGGAATCCCGGCACCTCGTTGACCACGACCCCGCCCACCTGCAGCCGTTCCACGGCGGCAAAAGCGGTCGATAGGGACCGGGTGTAGACGCTCGCGTGCAGGCCGTACCGCGATTGGTTGACCAGGTCGAACGCGGTGTCAATGTCGGGGACCGCGCGCACGCAGACCACCGGGCCGAAGATCTCCTCGTCCCACGCGGCCAGGCCGTCCGGCACGTCGGCGAGGACGGTCGGCCGGAGCATCCCGCCGTCGTCGTCGCCGCCCGCCACGACCTTCGCGCCCGCCGCGACCGCCTCGGCGATCCACCCGCGGACGCGCCGGGTCGACCGCGGGTCGATCAACGCCGCAACCCGGGTGGCCTCGTCACGCGGGTCGCCCACGGTCACGGCGGAGACCCGATCGGTGAGCAGCCCGAGGAACTCCTCGGCGACCGGCGCCTCCACCAGCACCCGCTGCACGGAGATGCACGCCTGCCCGGAGGCGTAGTAGCCACCGCGTGCCACGGCGTCGGCGGAGGCGGGCAGGTCCGCGTCGGCGGACACCACCAGGGCGGCGTTGGACCCGAGTTCGAGCAGGACCTTGGTGGGTGCGGCGGCCCGGGCGATGGTGTGCCCCACGGCGGCTGACCCGGTGAACGACACGGCACCCACCCGCCGGTCGGTCACCAGCGTCTCCCCCACGTCCACGCCACCGGTGACGAGCTGCACCGCCTCCGGCGGCAGCCCGACCGTTGCGCCCGCCTCGCGCAGTAGGTGCACCAGCCAGAGCGTTGCCAGCGGCGTCTGCGGCGCGGGCTTGCACACCACCGGGCAGCCGGCCGCGAGCGCCGGCGCGATCTTGTGGGTGGCGAGCAGCAGGGGGTAGTTGAACCCGGCGATGCCGACCACCACGCCGATCGGCCGGCGCGTCCAGAACCCGATCAGTCCCTCGCCGGACGGCAGCAGGTCCAGCGGCACCGTCTCACCGTGCAGCCGGGCCACCTCCTCGGCCGCGGTCTCCAGCGTCACGAGGGTACGGGCCACCTCCGTCCGGCAGTCGACCAGCGGCTTTCCGGTCTCCAGCACGAGCAGCCGCTCGAACTCCTCGCGCCGGGCAGCGAGCGCGTCGCGGGTGTTCAGCAGGGCCGCCCGGCGGACGTGCGAGGGCAGGCGCGCAATCGTGTCGGCGCTGGCCGCCGCGGCGTCCAGCGCGGTGCGCGCCAGCTCGACGTCGCCGAGAGGTGCCTCGGCGACCGCCGACCCGTCGTACGGGAACCGCACGGGCGCGGTCGGCGCCGGGACCCAACCACCGCCTATCGGCAGGCCGGCCGGGAACGGTGCCTCGAACAGACTCATCGTCGCCTCCATTCCTGAACGGCGCTGGGAAAGATGTCGGCGTACGCGCGGTATCCCCCGGCGCTGCCTGCGGCGAGGATGCCGTGGACCACCGCCCGGGTGAACGCGTCCGCGGCCGCGGCGAGCACCGCGTTGAACGCCACCGGGTCGAGGGCGGGACCGGCGCAGGTTGCCAGGGCGAAGACGGTGTCGCCGTCGAACATCGAGTGGACCGGCCGGATGGCGCGGGCCATGCCGTCGTGCCCGATGCCGGCTAGCTTCTGGCACTGGGCCTTGGTCAGCGTCGCATCGGTTGCGAGGACACCGATCGTGGTGTGGAACGACCGGTCGACGCCACGGCCGGCTGCCGCGGCGGGCGCTTCGGCGGCCTCCAGGGCGGCGGCCCGCTCCCGCTGGTTGGGCGGGCGCGCGCCGTCGAACTCGCCGGCCAGGCCGAACCGGGCGCCGTACAGCTCGCCGGTGGCAGGGTCCACGGTCGAGCCGACCGCGTTCACCACGGCCAGCGCGCCGACGGTCACACCACCGACGACTGCGCTGGCCGAGCCAACGCCGCCCTTGATGCCGCCGGCCACCGCACCGGTGCCCGCCCCGACCGTGCCGAGCGCCACCTGCCCGTCGGTCGCGGCGTCGTAGGCGGCCGACCCGAAGTCCGGGCCGGGAGTGGCGCGGAAGTCGCCGCCGCGGCCGAGGTCGAACAGGACCGCGGCGGGAACGATCGGTACCACCTGCCCCGGCTCGGTGCCCACGGGGAAACCGATCCCGGCATCCGCCAGGCGGTCCACCACACCGGCGACTGCGGCCAGCCCGTACGCGCTGCCGCCGCCGAGCAGGATCGCGTGCACCCGGTCGACCAGGTTTCGCGCGTCGAGCACGTCGGTCTCGTGGGTGCCGGGGCCGCCGCCACGGACGTCGACGCCGGCGACCGCCCCGCCGGCCGGTGCGACCACCACCGTCGTCCCGGTGAGCCAGCCGCCGCCGGTCCGCTGGTGGTGCCCGACCCGGACACCCGCGACGTCGGTCAGGGTGTTGCTCGGCCCAGGTCGAACCGGTGCGGTCACCGGTTACCGACCGGACGGGGTGCGTGCAGGAACCGGCGGGCCGCCTCGGCGTAGACCCTGGTGGAGCGGACGATGTCGGCGAGCTCGACGTACTCGTCGGCCTGATGGGCGATCCACTTGCCGCCGGGGCCGTAGACGACACTCGGCACGCCGCCGCGGGCGGTGAGGATGGTGCCGTCGGTGGTACCCGGCACTCCCCCGTACGTCGGCTGCTCGCCCGTCACCACGGTGTGCGCCTCTGCGAGTGCGGCGACCACCGGGGCGTCGACGGGAGTGTCCACCGGCGGCCGGTCGACCAGGACCGCGACCTCGGCGCGCACCTCGTCGTCCTTCCCCAGTGCCGTGGCGATGCCGCGGACCCGTTCGACCAGGGACGGGTGAGCCACTCCCGGCACGGTGCGCACGTCGATCGCGACGGTCGCGTACGCGGGGATCACGTTGATCTGGTCGAGGTCGCCCGCGGTGGCCACCGTCGGGGTGACGTACGGCAGGCCCAGGTGGGGGTGTGTGCCGTGGCGGGACTGGAGTTCGTGCTCCAGCACGGCCAGTTTCAGTACGAAGGCTCCGGCGGTACGGATGGGGTTGCGGGCGTGCTGCGGCATGGCGCCGTGCGCCATCCGGCCGTGGAAGTCCACCCGGAACCGGATCGCCCCCTTGGACACCGGGCAGATCTCGCCGGCCTCGGGCTCGCACACGATCGCCGCGTCGACGTCCGCGGCGAGACCGGAGTCCACGAAGTGATGGACGCCGAGCATCAGCCCTTCCTCGTCGGCCAGGGCGCACACCTTGATCCGGCCGGGGAACGGCCCGGCCGACTGCAGGGCGCGCACCGCGTACAGCATGGCCGCCACCCCGGCCTTCATGTCGGCGGAGCCGCGGCCGTAGAGCCGCCCGTCGCGGATCTCCGCGCCGTACGGGTCGACGGTCCAGGTGTCGAGGGCGCCCTCGGTGACGACGTCGGTGTGCCCTTCGAACATGAGGGTCGGCCCGTCGCCACCGCCGCCGTCCACGACGGCCACCACGTTGGGGCGGCCGGGTGCGGCCTCGGAGACGACGGGATTCCAGCCGAACTCGCGCATCTTGGCGGCGACGAGGTCGGCGGCCGGCTGTTCGGACCGGCCGTTGCCGGGATCGTTGACGCTGGGGATGCGTACCAGAGCCTGGGTGAAGGCGACCACGCCCTCCTCGTCGATGCGGATGGTGTCAACCTCGGCCGAGACGCTCATCGTTGCTGCGACTCCTTCCGGTCTCGGTTCGCCGCGTGGACCGCGAGGGCCTGTCGCAGCGTGGGCGCGGCGGCGAGCAGCGCCCGGGTGTACGGGTGGGTCGGGCGCTCGTAAACAGCGGTGGTGGGGCCGCGCTCGACGATCTCGCCGTCGTGCATCACCACCACGGTGTCGCACAGGTGCCGGACGACCGACAGGTCGTGGGAAACGAAGACCAGGGTCAGCGAGAAGTCGTCGACGAGGTCCATGAGCAGGTTGAGGATCTGTGCCCGGACCGAGACGTCCAGGGCGCTGACCGGCTCGTCGGCTACGAGGACCTTCGGATGTGGCGAGAGAGCCCGGGCGATGGAGATCCGCTGTCGCTGACCGCCGGAGAACTGGTGCGGGTAGCGGTGCGCCGCCGCCGCGGGCAGCCCGACGGCGTCAAGCAGTTCCGCCACGCGAACCCTGGGGTTGGGATGGTCCAGCGCCACGAGGGGCTCTCTGATGATGTCGCGAACGGTCATGCGGGGGTCGAGTGAGCTCATCGGGTCCTGGAAGACCATCTGCAGGTTCCGGCGGAGGAACTTGAGCGACCGGTCCGGGAGCCGGGTGATCTCCCGTCCGGCGAAGCTGATGGAGCCGGAGGTCGGGCGGTCCAGGCCGGCGAGGAGCCGGATGAGGGTCGATTTGCCCGACCCCGACTCGCCGACGATGCCGAGCCGCTGCCCGTACGCGATGTCGAGATCGATCCCGCGGAGCGCCTCGACGAGCGGCCCGGGCCGGGTCAGGGAGCGACGGGGACGCCGGTAGCGGCGGACCACCTGCCGGGCGCTGATCACCAGGTCCGGCCCCGTGCTCGCGGTCGCCGGCACCGCGTCGCCGGGGACGCGGGCCGGCCCGGGCGTACCGATCTGCGGAGTCTCGGTCATCGGTCCTCCCCCACGGGGTGCCAGCAGGCGAACCCCCGCGCGGTGGTGCCGGACCACTCTGGTGTCCGCTCGCACCGGGCGGTCGCCTGGGGGCACCGGGTGCGGAAGACGCATCCGTCCGGGAAGTCACCGCCGTTGGGCACCGCTCCGGGAATCGTCTGGAGGCGGCCCCGTTCGTCGACGACGGTCAGGTCGGAGGCGGCGATCAAACCTTCGGTGTAGCGGTGCCGGGGCGCGGTGAAGACGTCGTACACCTCGCCGGTCTCGACAACCCGGCCCCCGTACATGACCAGGACGCGCTGGCACACCGTGGCCACCACGGCCAGGTCGTGGGTAATGAAGAGCAGCGCTGTGTTCCGTTCCGCGGCCAGCTCGAGAATCAGGTCGAGCATCTGTGCCTGCACCGTGACGTCGAGGGCCGTGGTGGGTTCGTCGCAGATCAGCAGGGCGGGGTCGTTGGCGAGCGCGATGGCGAGCATTACCCTCTGGCGCTGGCCACCGGAGAGCTGATGCGGGAAGGCCCGGGCGGTCGCCCTCGGGTCCGGCAGGCGTACCCGGTCGAGCAGCTCGACCGCCGCCGCGGCCGCCTCGGCCCGGCTGGCCCGGGTGCGATGCAGCAGCATCACCTCCGCGACCTGGTCGCCGATGCGCATCACCGGGTTCAACGCGGTCATCGGCTCCTGGAACACCATGGATACGGCCTTGCCGCGGGCCTTCGCCAGCTGGCGCTCACCGGTTCGCAGCAGGTCGTCGGGCATTCCGCGCAGGCGGATCGACCCGGTGGCCCGCAGGCCCTCGGGCAGCAGGCCCATCAGCGCCAGCGCGGTGAGGGACTTGCCGGACCCGGATTCACCGATCAGCCCCACCCGCTCGCCGCTGCCGATGGTGGCGGAGACGTCCTCCACGAGGGGAACCGGACCGACCTGGATGCCCAGGTTGTCGACCGTCAGCACCGCGTCCGTCGCGGTCCCGATGCCGGGTGCCTGTGCCGCGGCCGTCATCGGTGCTCCCGCAGCTTGGGGTCGAGCCAGTCGCGCAGCCCGTCGCCGAGCAGGTTGAAGCCGAGTACGGCGAGGGCGATGGCGAGGCCGGGCAGGAACGCCAGGCGGGGCGTCGAGAACAGGAGTTCCTGCGACTCCTGGAGCATGCGGCCCCAGGAGGGGGTGGGTGGTCGGGTGCCGAAGCCCAGGAACGACAGCGCGGCCTCGGCCAGGATGGCGATGGCGAACGACACCGACGCCTGGACGATGAGGATGCTGGCGATGTTCGGCAGCACGTGGCGCAGCGCGATCGCGAGCCGGGACCGTCCGGCGGCGCGGGCGGCGAGGATGTACTCGGTGTGCATGACGCCGAGGGTCTGGCCGCGGGCGACCCGGGCGAACGCCGGGATCGTCGCGACGCCGATCGCGATCATCGCGGTGAGGGTGCTCGCGCCGAAGACCGCACCGAGCATGATCGCGAGCAGCAGCGCGGGGAACGCGAAGAGCAGGTCGTTGGCCCGCATGACGACCTCGCTGAGCCAGCCGCGGGCCATACCGGCGAGGACGCCGAGCGGGGTTCCGAGTACCGCGGCGACGCCCACCGCCACGATCCCGACGAAGAGCGTCGTGCGGGCGCCCACCATCAGCTGGCTCGCCACGTCCCGGCCGAACTTGTCGGTGCCGAGGAGGAAGCCGTCGCTGAACGCGGGTGCCAGCCGGTGCGCCGCGTCGACGTGCACGGCGTCGTGCGGCGTCCAGACGAACGAGGTGAGGGCGGCGAGCACCACCAGTGCCACCAGGGTGCCGCCGACCATCATGCTGGGGTTGACACGGCGCCACCGGCGGTACCGGAGGTCCGTGGCCGGAAGGTTGTCCAGTGCGGTCATCGGACCCCCCGCAGTCTCGGATCGAGCAGGGCGTACAGGACGTCGACCAGGAAGTTGATGCCGAGTACGGCGACGACGAGCACCATGACGGTGCCCCGCACGAGCAGCAGGTCGCGATTGGCGACACCGTCGAGCAGGAGACTGCCCAGGCCGGGAAGGGTGAAGACCCGCTCCACCACGACGGCCCCGATGAGCAGCGTGGCCAGTTGCAGACCGAGCACGGTCACCACGGGGATCGCGGCGTTGCGCGCACCGTGTTTCCACAGTGCCCGATAGAGCCCGAGTCCCTTGGCACGGGCGGTGCGGATGTAGTCCTCTCGCATCACGTCGAGCACCGCGGATCGGACGTACCGGCTGAGCACCGCGCCCTGCACCAGGCCGAGGGAGAGGGACGGCAGCAGCAGTTGCTGGAACCAGGCGGCGGGGTCCTCCCGCAGCGGGGTGTAGCCGCCGGAGGGAAGGGCCTGCCAGGTGACCGCGAACAGGAACACCAGCAGGATGCCGGCGAGGAACGCCGGCACGGCCACGCCGATCTGGCTGAGCCCGGACAGGAGCAGCCCGCCCACGGTGCGGTGACGTACCGCGGCGGCGGTGCCGAGCGGAACCGCCACCACGACGGCCAGCAGCATCCCGAACAGCACCAGCCAGAGCGTCACCCCGAGCCGGTCCACGATCTGTGGACCGATGCGGTCCGAGGTGACGTAGGAGACGCCGAAGTGACCGGCCGGCAGGCCCGACACCCAGTCCAGGAACTGGGTGGTCAGGGGCCGGTCCGTGCCGAACTCGGCACGTTTGGCCGCAACCGCCTCCGCCGTGGCGTTGACTCCCAGCGCGACCTCGGCCGGGTCGCCGGGAAGCACCGCCATGACCGCGAAGACGACGACCGAGGCGACGGCGGTGCTCACCACGAGCACCGCCGCGCGGACCAGCAGGTACAGGCCCATCGTGCTAGCCCTCGGACGGGGACAGCACGCTCAGGTCGAAGGACTCGGACACCAGGTTCTTCGGCAGACCCGTCATGCCCTTCTTCGCCACGATGAGGTTGGGGAACAGGAAGAGGAAGTCGCCGGCGGCGTCCTCGGAGATGATCCGCGCGGCCTCCTTCATCGCGGCGACCTGCTCGTCCTCGGTGCCGGCGTCGGCCTTGGCGAACAGCTCCTGCACCTTCGGGTTGTTGTAGCGCAGGTAGTAGTCCTTGTTGCCGAAGACCGCGGTGATGTCGCGGGGCTCGACGTGGTTGATGATCGACATGTCGTAGTCGGCCTGTTTGAACACGACGTCCAGCCACCGGGCGGGGAACTCCAGCGGTTCGATGTCCACGGTGATCCCCACCGCGGCGAGCTGCGACTTGACCACCTGGGCCGACGCGACGGCGTAGGGCAGGTTGGGGATGCGCATCCGCAGCTTGAGGTTGCTCTGTCCGGCCTGGGCCAGCAGCTCCTTGGCCTTCGCGGGGTCGTGCGGGTACAGGTTGGTCAGGTCCTCGTACCACGAGTCGGTCGGCGGCACCATGCTGCCGATGAGCTGGCCGCGCCCGGCCCAGGCGGTGTCCAGCAGCGCCTTGTGGTCGATGGCGTACCGGATCGCCTGCCGGACCCGCTTGTCGTTGAGCGGAGCCTTCGAGTTGTTGAACGAGAGCAGCACCTCGCCGGTCGTCGTGCCCTCGATGACCTCGTACTTCGAGGTGTCGGAGAACTGCTGGATCGACTCGGGGGCCTGGACGGTGGAGATGATGTCGATGCCGCCGGTCAGCAGAGCGTTGTTCAAGGCCGTGGCGTCCTTGAAGTACTTGAGCACGACCTTGCCCACCTTCGGCTTCGTGCCCCAGTAGTTCTCGTTCGCCACGTAGGTGATCGCGTCGCCGCGACGCCAGGATTCCAGCTTGTAGGGGCCGGTGCCGACGGGCTTGTTGGCCAGGTCGGCGACCCCGTCCCGGCTGAACATGGCGCCGATCCGGGTGGTCATCTTGTAAAGCCAGGAGTTGTTCGGCTTGGTCAGGGTGACGACCGCGGTGGTGTCGTCCTTCTTCTCTACGTTGGCCACGACGTCCATGGCCGACTTCAGCGAGACCTTCCAGTCGGTCTTGACCCGGTTGATGCTGAACACGACGTCGTCGGCGGTGAACTTCTTGCCGTTGGTGAAGGTGACATTGTCGCGCAGGTGGAACGTGTAGGTCTTGCGGTCGGGGCTGACGTCCCACGACTCGGCGAGCAGCGGCACGATCTTGCCGTCCTGGTCGAGCTTGACCAGGCCCTCGTAGATGTTGACGAGCAGCGCCTGCGGGATCGCGGCGCCGTCGGTGCTGGTGAAGTCGAGGTTGGCCGGTTCGGCGACGAAGCCCACCGACAGGCTCGAGGTGGTGGCGGAGCCTCCCGAGGTTCCCGATGAGCAACCCGCGGCGGCGATCGCGAGCGTGACGGTCGCGGTCACCGCCACGAGCCGGGCGAACGGTCGTGTCACGGCTTTTCTCCTGGGGCAGGGGCCGGGCGAGGCCGGTCCGGGCTGGCGAACGGACGGGTGGGACGTGATCATGGTGCGGTGGTGATCTCGACGGCGGCCAGGATCTCCGCCGCGAGCTCCTTCGTGGTGGCGTTGCCACCGAGATCGGGGGTGCGCAGGGAAGGATCGCGCAGCGCGGCCGCGACCGCGTCTCGCACGATTCGCCCGGCCACCGGCAGGCCGAGGTGGTCGAAGAGCATCGCTCCGGACAGCATGCACGCGACCGGGTTGGCCACGCCACGCCCGGTGATGTCCGGGGCCGAGCCGTGCACCGGCTCGAAGAGCGCCGGCACGTCGCCACCAGGTAGGAGATTCGCGCTCGGCGCCATGCCCATTCCGCCAGCGAGCACGGCCGCGAGGTCGGAGAGGATGTCGCCGAAGAGATTGCTGCACAGCAGTACGTCGAGTTCGCGGGGCTGTTGCACGAGCCGGACGGCCATCGCGTCGACCAGCACGTGCTCGCACTCCACGTCGGGATTTTCCGCCGCCACCTCGGCCACGACGGAGTCCCAGAGCGTGTAGCCGTGGCGGAGCGCGTTGGACTTGGTCACCAGGCTCACCTTGCCCCGGCGCGTCCGCGCGAGGTCGAAGGCGTAGCGGGCAGCCCGCAGGATGGCGGGTCGGGAGTGGACGGCCACCTCGATGCCGAGCTCGTGCGCGGTGGCGGCGTGTGCCCGGCCGCCGACGCCCGCGTACTCCCCCTCGGTGTTCTCCCGCACGATGACCAGGTCGATCCCGTCCGGCTCGCGCAGCACGGTGGGCACGCCGGCCCAGGACTGGACGGGCCGGACGTTGACCGCGAGGTCGAGCGCCTGACGTATCCCGATGATCAGGCCCCAGATGAGCTCGTGGTCGGGCACGTCCGGTCGGCCGACGGCCCCGAACAGCACCGCGGAAAAGCCGCGGAGTACGTCAACGGCGTCCGGCGGCATCGCCCTCCCGGTGCGCAGATACCGCTCGCCGCCCCAGTCGAGCTCGATCGTGTCCAGCTTGCTGCCGGCGCGCCGGGCGGCGGCGCGGAGCACCGGAAGGCTGGCCGAGACCACCTCGGGGCCCACGCCGTCGCCGGGAATCACTGCCACGCGGGGGTCCTGCACGCCGAGCTCTCCGTTCTTTGCGGACGCTCTTTACCCTGCCTGGTCTGACCAGTAGCCTCAGTGGACCCCACGCTCTCACTCGCCCGCAGGAGAGGTCAAGAGCTCAATCCCAAGGTCTTCGCCGGATCCGGGGCCGTCGATCCCGGCCTCGGAAAATGTCCGGCATCCACTCCGCAGAGAGGGGATCTCATGACATCCATGGCATCGCGGTCCGCCGCACTGCTCGCGGGGGCGCTGGTGTTCGCGGCCGCCACCGTCGCCACCCCCGGTCCCGCCGCGGCGGCGGGCACTCCCGGCCTGCCCGGCCAGCACAACGCGATCACCGACGTCCCGGGCGTCCAGGTCGGCCAGGTCCAGTCCACCCGGGCCCCGTACCTCACCGGCAGCACGGTCGTCTACACCCCACGCATGTCCGTGACCGGCGTCGACCAGGCAGGTGGCGCGCCGGCCACCAAGGAGACGGACCTGCTCGATCCGCTCAACTCCAACCCCGGCGTCAACGCGGTGATGCTCGGCGGGAGCAGCATGTACGGCCTGTCCGCCGCCGACGGCGTCATCCGCTGGCTCGAGGAACGCGGCGAGGGCGTCGGCGTCGGCAACGGAGTCGCTCCGATCGTTCCGGCCGCGGACATCTTCGATCTCGGCCGGGGCGGCAACTTCCGGGCTCGTACCGCCCCCGGCTGGGGCTGGCTCGCCGCCGAGAACGCCAAGGCCGGCGCCGTCGCGCAGGGTGTGGTCGGCGGCGGCACCGGGGCGCGTTCGGGTGGCCTGAAGGGCGGGGTCGGCACCGCCAGCATGGTGCTCGACAACGGCATCGTCGTCGGAGCGATCGTCGTGGTGAACTCGGTCGGGTCCCCGGTGGACCCTCGGGACTGCTCGCTGCTCGCCGCGCGGTACGAGGTGGCCGGCGAGTTCCGCGGCCTGCAGACGCCGAAGAAGCAGGAGTGCAACCCGCCCGGCGCATCCGGCGCCAAGGCTGAGGAGCCGTCGATGAACACCACCATCGCGGTGGTCGCGACCAACGCGCCGCTGGAGAAGGCCGCCGCCGCCCGCATGGCCAGCAACGCGCATGACGGCCTGGCCCGGGCGATCAACCCGATCCACACCCTCAGCGATGGTGACACCGTCTTCGCGATCTCGACCGGCGACGGCACCCCGCTGCGCGTCAACGCCGATGGTGGCCAGCTCAACCGCATCTTCAACGCGGCCGCCGACACCTTGACCCGGGCGGTCGGGCACGCGATTCTCAACGCCACCACCGTCGGCACGGCGAGGAGCTACTGCGACCGGTACCCCTCGGCGTGCGACGCGCTCAGCCCGATACCCGCGGACAAGCGGGGCGAGGCACCGGAGGTGACCGCCGAGTCGTTGGCCACTGCCAACGGGAAGATCTCCGACGGCACCCCGCCGGTGGGCGGCTCCGCGGCCAACGGGCAGAGCGGCCGGTCGAACGCGCCGGCATCTGAACAGAAGAAGTCCGACGAATCGCGGCAGACGGTGTCGTTCGCCAGCACTTCCTCCTCTGCCGGCAGTGGTCCGTCACCGCTGCTCGTCAACGGACTGCTGGCCCTCGTCGGGCTCGTCGGGCTGGCCGGCGCCCTGCTGATCCGGCGCCGAACGGCAGTCCGGAGCTGATCCTGACCTGACGAATCACACTCGGCGAACCCGGCCGGCGCGACTCGCCCGTCGCGCCGGCCGGACGCCGTAGGGCGTTACCATTTCCGGCAGACGGTCATTATTGACCGGATCGCTTCGCCCCACCACGGCGATCCCGCTGGTCGCCAGCGCTCTTGCAGACTTTGACAACGAGGGGTAGCCAGTGGCCCAACGGCCGCGATTTCAGCCGGTCCAGCCCGTGCGGGCGTACGAACGGATCGTGCAGCAGATCGAGGAGGCGATCCTCCGCGGTGACCTGCGCCCGGGTGAACGACTGCCCTCCGAGCGAGACCTAGTCCAGCAGTTTTCGGTCAGCCGCGCGACCGTGCGCGAAGCGCTGCGGGTCCTCCAAAGCAACGGCATGGTGCGCTCCCGGGCGGGCGACCCGGCGGGTGCGGAGATCATGCCATTTTCCCCGGTCACCTTGCAGAAGTCGATGACCACCCTGGCCCGCCTCTCCGAACTGACCCTCACCGAACTCATCCAGTTCCGGATGTTGCTGGACGCGACCGCCAACCTGCTCGCCGCCCAGTTGCGCACCGAAGAGCAGCTCGCCGAGATGGACGCGGGGCTGAAGGTGATGCGCGACAGTGTTTTCCTCGGATACGAGGAGTTCAGCCAGGCCGACGTGGCGTTCCACGACGCAGTCGCGCGAGCCAGCGGCAATCGACTGCTCCAGGTCTGCAATCAGGTGGTGCGGTCGGTGGCGCTCACCCTCATCGCGGAGAAGATCGTGCACGCGCTCGACCGCACCGCGCAAATGGAGGAGAGCATCAGCCACCACGCCGAGGTGCTTGAGGCGGTACGAGCTGGCGACGGCACCGCGGCGGCACGAATCGCCCGCCAGAATCTCTACGACTACTACGCCTCATATGTCCCAGAGGACGAACGGGTATTCCTGCGGGCACTGCTCGATTGACAGCGAACTGATCATCCTTGGTGGCCCCCGGACCGGCGGGCGTACTGACGATCCCCGGTGCGCCGCTGACAGGCCGATCGAACCCGCCACCGACCTGACAGAACCGGTCCCCGGGCCGACTGACAACCGCCACAGCGGCGCGCGGACGATCGACACACCGGCGAACCCGACACGACCGGGCACGACCTGTCCCGGTCTGACAACCGCTCGTGGTGTCAGGTCCGGCTGTCCCAATCGAGGTCTCGGCCCTCGCGCAAGGCGAAGCGCTTCCTTCGAAGGGATAACACCATGGCAACGACAACCCACACGAGGACGGCCGACACGGCGCTGACCACCGCCGAGAAGGCGTTCGAGCTGCGGACCTCCGAACCCGCGCCGCTGGCGTTCGACGCCCGCCCGGTGCCAGGTCTGCCGGACACGACGATGCCGCTGGACGAACTGCGCAAGCTACTGGTGTACGAGCGCTACGACAGCGACATCACCGACGCGCTGTGGCGGCAGCTAGCCCACCACGCCCGCGAACGGGGACCGGCCTGGGTCGTCGGTGCGATCGGCGTGTCCGCAGCCAGCCCTGCAGCAGGAGCTTGCCGTCGGCGCCCTTGACCGCGATGATCGTTCCGGGCGGTGCGGAGTTGGCGAGCAACCAACTCCAACACGACGCGGCGGCAGCCTTCCTAGAGCGCCCGGTGGTACTCCTCGGCCAGACCGACTTGCCTGCGTCCCGATTCCTCAGTGCGAAATAGGGGTCGCGAAGCAAGGCCCGGCCGATCAGGACGGCGTCGGCATCACCACGGGCGAGGACGTCATCGACCAAGGCGTGGTGGCTGATCCGGCCGACCGGGGCGACCGGTAGCCCCGAAGCCTCCCGCAGGGTTCGGCCGAACGCCACGTTGAGCCCGTCCCCCGTCGGCGGAGGGGAGGCGGGCTGCAGAGCTCCCGAGGTGACGTCGAGCAGGTCGACGCCGAGCGCCGCGAGTTCCTTGGCCAGCGGGACCGCCTCCTCCACGGTGATCCCCTCCGGCGCCCAGTCGGTGGCCGTGACCCGCACGAGCACCGGCTTGTCCGCGGGGAACGCCTCGCGCACGGATTGTGCGACCCGCAGCGTCAGCCGCATCCGGTTCTCCAGGCTTCCCCCGTACTCGTCCGTCCTGTGGTTGGACAGCGGCGAGAGAAACTGGTGAAGGAGGTAGCCGTGGCCGGCATGGACCTCCACGGCCTGGTAGCCGGCCTCATGTGCCAATGCGGCGCTGCGGGCGAACGCGGCAACCACTTCGTCGATGTCCTCGGGCATCGCCTCGCAGGGTTCCGACAGGTCCCCGAACGGGATCGCGGAGGGGGCCAACGGCGTCCACCCGCCGACGGCCGGCGGGACGGCGCCGTTCTGCCCCTTCCCCTCCCAGGGGCGCTGGTGCGAGCTCTTGCGGCCGGCGCACTGCAGTTGCACCGCGGGCACGGCCCCGGCGTCGAGGATGAACGACGTCAGGCGCCGGTGCGCGCCAGCCTGCTCCTTGTTCCAGAGACCCAGATCGGCCGCCGTCGAGCGGTGGCGTGGCCCGACGGCGGTGGACTCCACCAGCACCAGGCCGACTCCGCCAACCGCGCGTGAACCATAGTGGACCAGGTGCCAGTCGGTGGGCAGACCGTCTCCGCTCGCCGAGTACTGGCACATCGGTGACATCCAGATCCGGTTGGGGATGGTGATGTCGCGCAATCGGATCGGCTCGAAGGCCGAGGTGGCGTTCAACACGACTCCTCCTTTCGTGGCTCAGGGGCCGGACCCGGCGGTTCGGGCAGTTCCCCGATGTATCGCCGGGCCCTGCTGGCGTAGCGGCGGATCACTCGACGGCGAACGCAGCTATGACGCTGGCGGCCAGCGCAGTGCGTTCGACCATGCCGGTGATGCTCACATGCTCGTGTCTGGCGTGAGCACCGCCGCCGACGGCGCCGAAGCCGTCAAGGACCGGGATCCCGAGTGCGGCGGCGAAGTTGCCGTCGCTGGCCCCGCCCACGGACGCCTCGCGAAGGTCCACCCCCAGCCGCGCGGCGGCCCTTCTGGCGAGGGCATACATGCGCCCAATTTCGTCGCTGCGGGGCATGACCGGACGGTTCCAGCCTCCGGAGACTTCCAGTTTCACCCGTTCGTCTCGCGGGGCCAGTGACGCAAGAAGCGCGTCGACGCGAGCCTCTTCCTCCGCGGTGGCGACCCGGACGTCGATGTTGGCCTGCGCGAACCCGGCGACCACGTTCGCCCGCGTGCCGCCGCTCACGACACCGACGTTGATGGAGGTGCCACGCTTCAGGTCGGCACCCGCGTGCAGGGTGGTTATCACCCGGGCGAGCTCATCGATCGCGCTCGCGCCCGCTTCCGGGTCCAGCCCGGCGTGCGACTCGACGCCTCGCGCGGTGACGTCGAAGAGGCCCACTCCCTTCCGGGCCGTCTTCACCGCACCGTCGGCGCTGGCCTCGAAGACCAGCACCGCAGCGGCGTCGGCGACGGCCTGCTCCAGCACCGGGCGCGAGAAGGGACTGCCGATCTCCTCGTCCCCGTTGAGCACGAGCCGCACCGGAGGCCGCGGGACGCCAAGCTCATGCAGCGCTCGCAGGCTCCACATGAGCTGCACGAGCCCGCCCTTCATGTCGAACACGCCTGGCCCGCTGACCCGGTCGCCGTCGACGCGTACCGGCCACGACCGCGTCGTCCCGGCGCCGAACACGGTGTCGTAGTGCCCGAGACCCACGACCTGGCGCTGGCCGGTCCCCGAGTAGTCCAGCACGAGCGTCGACCCGTGCTCGGCAGATTCGTGCCGCACACGTCGCGCTGGCGCACCGAGCCGGTCGAGAACCCATTCCTCGACGAACGTCACACCCTTGGCCAGCAGCTCACGATCGTCACTGGGGGTTTCCAGTTCCGCGAGCGCAACCAGGTCGTCGACGAGATGCCGCGCCCGGTCGACAACCCAGCCGTGCAGAGCCTCCACATCGACGGCGTCGACAACGCTGGCGGTGGGCAGGCGTTTCACCGCGCGACCTCCGCCAGCCGGCGCAGGCGCTCCTCGGACATCTCCCCGCCGCGTTCAAGCTCCTCGATCTCCCCAAGTAGTGCCACGAGCAGCGGTGTCTTGACGCCGGCGGCGACGGCGGCGTCAAGCACGGCACCGTAGTGGGTCGGCACTTCGGTCGGACGGTGACGAACGGCTATGTCGCGCCAGATGCCGCTGCGGTCCTTCGGCTGGGTGCACAGCCAGGCGACCAGCCGGTCAGTCGCGAGATCCTTGGCCGCGTCGTCGTCTCCGGCGTACGGGGCCGGGTCGAACGCGTCGAACGCCTCGAGGGAGATCCCGCGCTGCCGCGCGGCCGCGAAGACCTCCGCGACCAACGCGTGCATCAGGGGGCGGTGCCGGTCGATCAGGTCCGCCATGGCGACATCGGCTGTCGCGGTGGCGGTCAGCATCGCCCCAAACCCGAGCTTGGACCACAGGTACCCGTCCACGTTGGTGGTGGCACGGGCCGGACCCCACGACTGCAGGTCGGCCACCACCGAGCGAACCCGCTCGGATTCGGTGCCGTCCAGTTCGCCGATGACGAGGGCACCCAGACCGCCGTCGCGGATCTGCCCGGGGCCGGTCACGTCAGCGAACAGGTTGACGAATGCGCCAACGGTGCGGCCGGCGCCCACGCGGGCGGCAATGAGCTGCTCGTTCAACCCGTTCTGCAGCGATACGACGAACCCGTCCTCGGCCAAGCGGGGCGCGACCCAGTCGAGCGCCTTCTCGGTGGCCTGCGCCTTCACCGCGAGCAGCACCCGTCCGAGGGACTCCGCTCCCCCGTCTGGCGTGATGGCCGCCGCCACGGGCACCGAGGCCGCCTCGTCGCCGTGCACCAGGGTGATGCCAGATTCGGCGATGGCGGCAACGTGTTCCCGATCAGCGTCGACGACGGTGACCGGGTGGCCCGCGCGGGCGAGATGATGCGCCAGAGTGCCGCCGATCGCGCCGGCGCCGACCACGGTGTATGAACTCTTCTCTGCTGGCGTCACGTCGTTCCTCACTGGGCCCGCTGCAGGGGCGTGGTCGTCGGGTAGTGGGTCGGCAGGCTCGTGGTGCCCGCCGTCGCGCCTCCGTCGACGCGCAGGATGGCGCCGGTGGTGAAGCTGGCGGCGTCGCTGGCCAGCCAGAGGGCGGCGGCTGCGATCTCGTACGGCTGGCCCGTTCGGCCGAGGGGGTTGACCGAGACCGCGGCGGCGTAGTCGTCCGTCACCGGGTTCACCGGGCTGTCGACCTCGATGAAGCCCGGCGCCACGGCGTTGACGCGTACCCCTGCCTGCGCCAACTCGACTGCGCACGCCTTGGTGGCCATCTCCAACGCCGCTTTCGAGGTGCAGTAGTGGGCGGCGCCGGGTCGGGCCCGGGTCGCGGCGCCGGAGCTGATGTTGACGACGGCGCTTGGCCGGTGGTCCTGCGCGGCGAGCGCAACGGTGAGCAGCACGGGGGCGCGCACGTTGACGTGCTGGACCCGATCCCAATCTTCGGCGTTCATCTGCTGAAGCGGGTTCGCCGGGTAGATGCCGGCTGCGTTGACGAGCACGTCGACGGGCCCTTGCGCCGCGGCGGCGCGGGAAATGATCTCGCCGCAGTCCGGGCTCGCCAGGTCGGCGGCGATCGACTCGGTCGCGACGCCGTACCGGTGGGCGAGGTCGGCCATCGCGGACGTCAGTTCCGACTGCCGCGCATCGACGCCCGTGATGGCGTCACCCTCAGCTGCGAACGCGGCAGCGCAGGCCAGGCCGATGCCGCCGGCGGCGCCGGTGATCAGAACGTGGCGGCAGCTCACACGAACTCCTTGTCCTTCGTCTCCGGCATCGTGGCGTAGACGACGCACCCGATCAGGGCTGCCGCGGCGACGTACACCCAGGTGAGGCCGCGATGGCCGGCCTGTGCCATCCAGGTCGTGACATACGGCGCCGTGCCGCCGAACAGGGCGACCGCCAGGGCGTAGGGCAGCGCGACTCCGGTGGAGCGCACCTCTGGGGGGAACTGCTCCGTCATGATCACTGCGCAGTTGGCCGAGTATCCCGTCAGGAGCGTGACGCCGATCAGCTCGACGAGGAGCAGCATTCCGAACGTGCCGTGCTCCAGCAGCTGGAAGGCGGGGTACGCGAACAGCAGGAAGCCGAAGGCGAAGCCGAACATGGTCACCTTCCGGCCGAATTTGTCGGACAGCAGCGCCACGAAGGGCAGCAGGGTGATGAAGTAGGCGGAAGCGATGGTGTTGGCCAGCAGCGCCTCGTTGAGGTCGATGCCCATGGCGCTCTTGGCGTACCCGGGCATGTAGCTCATCCAGATGTAGTAGAGGAGCGTTCCGGCGATGGTGATGCCGACGACCCGCAGCGCCGCCATGGGGTGGTCGCGGAACACGGCGGTCAGGGGGTTCTTGGTGCGGGTCCGGCCCTCGGCGCTCGCCCGGGTGAAGCTGTCGGTCTCGGCGACGGAGACCCGCAGCCACAGTCCGATCAGGCCCAGCAGGCCGCCGACGGTGAAGGCGATCCGCCAGCCCCAGGACGCCATGGCCTCGTCGCTAATCAGCGAGGTCAGCGTGTAGCCGGTCCCCGAGGCGATCAGCACCCCCGAGCCGACGGACACCTGCTGCCACGACCCGGCGAAGGCACGCCGGCCGGGGGCGGCCGACTCCACCAGGAACGAGGAGGACGAGCCGAACTCACCGCCCGCGGAGAAGCCCTGCACCAGCCGGGCCAGCAGGAGGACGATCGGGGCCAGCAGGCCGATGGTGGCGTACGTGGGGATCAGACCGATGAGGATCGAGGCGCCGGCCATCAGCCCGATGGTCAGGGTGAGGCCCTTCTTTCGTCCGTGGCGGTCGGCGTAGGCGCCCAGGACGGCCCCGCCGATCGGGCGCATGACGAAGCCGACGGCGAAGACGGCCAGGGTCGCGAGCAGGCTGACGACCGGGTCTTCGCTGGGGAAGAACTGGCTGGCGAACACCGGCGCGAGGGTCGCGTACAGGGCCCAGTCGACCCACTCGACGGCGTTGCCGATGGAGCCGGCGAGGATCGCCTTGCGCTGCTTCGGGGTGAGCCTCGTGCTGGCAACCCGACCGACGGCCTCGGTGGCGGTGGTGCTTGCGCTGCTCATGCTGTCTCTTCTCGGTTGACGCGGGAGATGGAAGGTCGCAGCAGATCGGCGATCTGCGCGTGGGTGCCGTACCAGACGTCGCCGTGCTGGCTGATGTGGTCCAGCAGGGCTCGCAGGACGACCAGACGGGAGCGGTGGCCGATGATGTGCGGGTGCAGGGTCAGCTGGAACAGGCCGCCCTCCGCGCGGGCCGCGTCGAACTCGTCGATCCAGATCTGCAGGGCTGAACGCGGCGGCATGTACGGGCGGAGGCTGGCGTAGCGCTCCATCATGAAGTACGGCGCGTCGTCGCGGATCCACTCCACCGGGATCTCCACGATCCCGGTGGGCTGTCCCTCGGCGACCAGCTCGTACGGCTCGTCGTCAGCCATCAGCGACGAGTCGTAGACGAACCCGAGCTCTCTGATGACCGACAGCGTGTTCTCGGAAAAGTCCCAGCTGGGGGTGCGTATGCCGGTGGGCCGGGCCCCCGAGAGCCGCTCCAGGGTGTCCAGGGCCCGCCCGGTCAGGTCGAGTTCGTCGTCCCTGCCCAGGAGCATGTTCCGCTCATGGATCCAGCCGTGGACGGCGACCTCGTGGCCGCCGGCCACGTACGCCTCGACCTCTTCGGGATGCAGCAGCGCTGAGACCGCTGGCATGAAGAACGAGGCGGGGACGTCGTACTCACCCAGCAATCTGACGATCTTGGGAGCAGCGACTCGAGCCCCGTACTCTCCCTGCGCCAGCTTGCCTGGGCTGGTCTCGCCGTCCCGCAGCGGGATCGTCTCGTGGTCCGAGTCGAACGAGATGGCGACCGCCACGCGTGCTCCCCCAGGCCACTGGTCCGGGGTCAGGCTGCGGCCGGCGCGCACCTTCCCGATGTGCCCGCGCCAGGTGGGCTCGTCCCACTGCCAGGGCTCTTGGTTCATCTGTGCTCCTTCGGTGATGGCCGGCCGTCGGGGCCGATGGGAACCCATGCGCGCTTGAGGGTCTGCACCTGCAGGGTCAGGTCCGCCGTGACGAGGCCGGGCAGTTGGCCGACGACCTGCGTTGTGTACTGGTACAGGTCCCCGTAGTGCGGCAGGACGCCCTGGAGGATCAGGTTGTGCCGACCGGTGGCGGCGGAGACGTACCGTGTCGAGGGGTGTTTGGCCAGCCTCTCCCCCACCTCATCGATGCGGCCAGGTTCGACGATGAGCCAGAGCAGGAACTCCACCCCGAACCCGATCACGGGAGATTCGAAGACACAGCGGAACCTCAGGCATCCGCGCTTGACGAGCGACTCCACCCGCCGGGCGGCCGTCGACTCGCTGATGCCGGTCCGTGCGGCGATCGTGGCGTACGTGGCGCGCCCGTCCTCGGCCAGGATTCGCGCGATCTCGAATTCCTGTTCTGTCAGCTGCTCCGGTTCCACCCAGTCGCGGTGGGCGTAGTCGGTGACCGCACCGCCGGTGCGCAGTACGCCGGTGGCCTGGCCGCCGAGCAGGCCCGGATCCCACTCCTCGAACGCGCTGAACTTGCGGATGACGACCATCGACTCCGACTCCACGACATCGTCGATGCTCTCGAGCTGGCTGACGACGGACATCACGTCGCGGTGGCTCTTGACCACGACCTCCGCGGCGACGTCGAATGACCCGATCGTGATCGTGACGAATCGCGGGGCCGACAGCGCGGCCACCGCCTGGGCCACGGCCAGGGCACGGCCTGGCCGGGCGCGGAAGCGCATGTAGATCGAGATGCCCAGTCCGCAGCGCAGGTGGTCCAGCACCCCGGTCACGGCAACGACGTGGTCTGCCAGCAGCAGCTGCCCCCGCCGGGTCACCGTCGACTCGGGGGCGCCCAGCGCGTTCGCGATCTGCTTCCACGAGGCGCGGGCGTTCAGCTGCAAAGCCAGGACGATGCGCCTGTCCAGCTCGTCAACGGTGGGGGAATCCGGCATGCGAGGCATCATTGCTGACGCTTTTCCTCGCAGTCAAGGGGTCAGGTGGGGATATCCGTCGTTCCGCCCCCACTCGATCAGAAGTCTGGGCGAGCAGGCCGGCCCGAAGGAGCTGGTCTCCCACGCCGTCCGCGCCGAGGCCGCCGGCTTCGACCACCTCGTCGCGTCCGAGCACTACTATCCGTGGCTCGACTCGCAGGGCCACTCGCCGTACACCTGGTCGGTGCTCGGCGCGGTCGCCCACGCGACCAGCCGGGCCGCGCTGATGTCCTTCGTGACCTGCCCGATCCGCCGCTACCACCCAGCGGTGGTGGTGCAGAAGGCCAGCACGATCGGGGTGCTCTCGGACGGCCGGTTCACCCTCGGGCTGGGCGCCGGGGAGAACCTCAACGAGCACGTGGTCGGCGGCTGGCCGCACGTGGAGCAGCGGCACGAGATGTTCGAGGAGGCGCTCCAGATCATCCGGCCCCTACTCAACGGGGAGACGCTGACCTTCTCCGGCAACCACTTCGACGTTGCCCCTGCCGGAAACCTCATCCGGCCTGGTGAGAGCCGGTGTACGGGATGTCGGGAACCTTGACCCGGGTTGCTTGCGCTGCCCTCTCGGGCAGCTGGTGATCGCTGCGGCATGATGGTCCGCCGTGCTGCTGCGACTGGCTTACCTGGGTGTGACGAACGCGTTCGCCATGCTGCGGCTGCGGCCGATGAGCGATCGAGACAAGGACCTGGAGATCCTTGCGCTGCGCCATCAGATCACGGTGCTGGAGCGGCAAATCGGTAAGGAGAAGGTGCGGTTCACCCCGAGCGATCGGGCGTTCCTGGCGGCGCTGCTGCACCGGCTGCCGCGCGACGTGCTACGAAGAGTGCGGCTGCTGGTGCGCCCCGACACGGTGCTGCGCTGGCACCGCGACCTGGTCGCCCGCCGCCACGCGCACATGTCCCGGCCTAGGCGCCCGGGCCGGCCGCGGACCGTGCGTTCCGTCCGCGCCCTGGTGCTGCGCCTGGCGCGGGAGAATCCCAGCTGGGGGTACAGGCGCCTGCACAGCGAACTGCTGGTTCTAGGGGTGAAGGTGGCCGCGTCGACCGTGTGGGAGATCTTGAAGGAGGCCGGGATCGACCCGGCCCCGGAGCGGGCTTCCAGCACCTGGGCCGACTTCCTGCGCTCCCAGGCCGACGCCCTGCTGGCCTGCGACTTCCTCGAAACGGTTACCCCTGGCCGGGGCGCGGATGTACGTGTTCGCGGTGATCGAGCACGCCAACCGGCGGATCCGAATCCTGGGCGCCACCGCGCACCCGACCGCATCCTGCGTGGCGCAGGCCGCGAAGAACCTGGTCATGGACCTCGAGGACGCCGGCTGCCGGGCGCGGTTCCTGATCCGGGACCGGGATGGGAAGTTCTCCGAGTTGTTCGACGCAGTCCTCAAGGATGCGGCGATCGAAGTCGTGCTCAGCGGCGTCCGGATGCCCCGCATGAACTCGATCATGGAGAGGTGGGTGCAGACCTGCCGGCGAGAACTCCTGGACCGCACCTTGATCTGGAACCAGCACCATCTCCTCCACGCCCTACGGGAGTTCGAAGAGTTCTACAACTGCCACCGGCCTCACCAGGGCATAGCCAACGCCCGCCCGCTGCCACCCCTTGCCGGAGCCGATCGTCGATCCGGACAAGATGGTCTACCTCAACATACGAAGACGCGGGCGCCTCGGCGGCATCCTCCACGAGTACGAGCATGCCGCGTAACCTGCGCGGACGAGGTTTTCGGCAAGGGCAGCATCACCACCTACTGCGGCGTGCCCAGCAATTCCGTTTTGACGCCGCGCCGGATCAGCAACGAGGTCGGCGGCCAGGCGGCGAAGAAGCCGATGATCAGCCCGACCTGGATCATGAGCCAAAACACCGGACTACCAGGCCGCAGGGTCTCGTGGAAAACAAGAAAATGCATTAGCGCCAGCCAACCTAATAGGCCGAGCTCGAAGACGGACACGGTCAGCAGGTCGCTCCTGAAAATCAGCAGGTCGCTCCTGAAAAATTTCCGCATTGCGGCCCACGCTCTTCGACCACCCGTGTGAGCCTCAGCAGAGTAGCGAAATGCAACGCCTATGGCCACTGCGCCTACATAGCGCCGACGACTTCGGGCCACAGTGTGCTGCCGAATATTTCGAGGCCAACGCCGTAGGTGATAGGCGTAGCAATGATGACACCCAGAGTGCAGTGCGTCCCACAATGACGTGATCTCAACAAGAATCCGGTAGGTATCGGTATTCGAAATGGGTGAGGTGGAGAGC
>NZ_JBHSBP010000022.1:0-5367 GCF_042650725.1 Micromonospora sp. GCM10011541 | reverse complement strand
CACACCACCGCCAGCCCCCGAAACCTCGGCGACCACGTCCGCGCCGCGCTCAACCTCACACATTTCGAATACCGGTACCTACCGGATTCTTGTTGAGATCACCTCAGTGAATATCGCCGACTTCATCAAGGAGAGCCGCTCCAATTCAGTCGCCAGCGAAACCCAACATGACCCGCTTCGAGCGTTGTACCGAGTCCTTGAGGCTAAGCAGACCCGGGTAGGAGTACGCGGCCCGGAAGGCACGTAGTGCGATGTCCACGGCATCATCCCGCAACGACACCGCAGCGTCGGCGCGAGGTTCCTTCGCACCGTGAACGAGTTTGCTGCGCGTGTCATATAGCTTGACCAGACGTGCAAAGAGCACCTGTCGTGCCTCATCGTCGTCTGGTTCGAGCAGTTTCGCTAGCGAGCCGCAGACCTTGAAGCTGGTGTCGTTTGCCGCGCCGAACATGTTTTCCCAGCACATGACGGCGTCGATGAACCCGTCCAGCACATCGAGACGAACGGCAACAGCCGACAGGATTCGCCGCAACCCGATGTCGAGAGAAGCCGGATGCTGAGCGGCGACACTCTCTGACCACGATTTGATCATTTCTGCGGTGTCCTTCGATATTACTGCCTCTGGCGTGGGCAACGGACCGGTCGCGCCGAGCGGCAGCGTCGTGACCATAGTCAACGGGCTAAGCGCTACGCGTGACTCAGCGGCCGCCGCAGCTATCGTTCCCGGCTCTGACGCCAGTAGCATCGAGAAGCGCAATCTGCCGATGCCATCGTTTACCTGGGCAGTCGCGTTGGCAACCTGTTGCGAATACTTCGCCCACCACGACTTCGGATGGTCGTCCTGATCGTTCGGCCACCGGTAGGCGATCCGGACCAAGTTTTCCTGGCTGCTGGTGACCCATGCCAGAGACACATCCCGATGCTGCCGCGCCGAGGCCGGTCCGGGTGCGTGCAGCAGTGCGCGGCCTATTGCCCCTGGCACCTGTAGCGATCCCCAAGGCGTGTCGACAATGGTGTCCTGCGTGGAGAATGCGACGTTGGACAGGCCGACGATCACGGGGATCTCTGCGGTCTTTCCGGTCGCAAGTTCGCGCGCGATCCGAAGACCTTCCCGGGCATAACGGATGGCATCGTCGATGGTCGGCCGAGGGTCGAAGCTGGCTCGAAGCACCCCGAAGGCGACAAGTTGCCCAGCGACAATCCGCGGAAAGGCCGTGCCACCGCCAGCGCTTGCCCACCAGTGGTTGGCGATGATGCGATCAAGGGCGGCGGCGTCAATCTCGCCTGACTCTGGGGACACTGGGTCGACAAAGAGACGCCGCAGCGCAGCGTCCCGAAGCAGCGCCATGCCGAGCCGCTCGCCGGCGAACTCTATGGCGGCAGAGGTCAGTTCAACGCCGATCGAAAAGGAGTCTTGCGGTGGCGCAGCAAGCACCAGGGCCGGAAAGATCCGGGCGACGCACTCAATCAGGATCTGCTCAACTTCATCATCGCTGTCAAGATCAAGAACCGTCGCGCCGCACCTTGCTCTCAGCGCTGCGATGACCTCGTACGCGTGAGAGATCACGACGAAGGCTGCCCAACGACCCGGCAGCGGTGGTGTTTCGTGCATTGGGGCAGCGAGACGGGCAAGCTCCTCGACAGCCTCGTTCTGCTCGGGGGTCAACGCGTCCGCGGCCATCGGTGACGCTTCAGCATTGAGGACCCAGCGAACGAACTCGTTCCCGAACACTGATGCTGACAAGGCGAGGGCGGCCGTCGACATCGGCACAAGCTATCACCGAACTCGGCCGCAATATCTGGGCTAGTCTCGCGGATTCAATCTGGTCGGTACATGCACTCCGCCAGTTGCCCTACCCCGGCACAGGCCACACCCGCGCTGCCTGCTCCTGCCGCCGCCGACGCCAAAATCTGTCCCTGATCGACGGCCGATCCTTTCCCACTCGACATGGAGGCTCACCATGCACTGCGCATCCCGTGCAGACCCCCGCCGAGGTAGAGGCGGTGATCTGCGAACTACGCCGTAACCATCCCCGCTGGGGGGCCAGCGACGCCTGCACTACGAGCTGGGCCGCCACGGCTGCCCCGGCCTGGTGCCGTCGCTGAGCACCATCTACCGGGTGCTGGTCCGACGCGGGCTGATCAACCCGACACCCCGCCGTCGCCGACGGGAGGACTACCGGCGGGGGGAACGCGGCCGGCCAATGGAGCTGTGACAGATGGACATTGTCGGCGGCATCCAGCTCGCCGATGGCGGTGAGGCGAAGGTCGTCACCGGCGTCGACGACCACTCCCGGTTCTGTATCATCGCCGCCCGTGGTCCGCCGGGCCACTGGCCGGGCCGTGTATCTCGCCTTCGCCGAGGGCCTGCAACGGTTCGGGGTTCCCGAGGAGGTCTTGACGGACAACGGCAAGCAGTTCACCGCCCGGTTCGGCCGCGGCGGTGGTGGGGTCATGTTCGACCGGATCTGCCGGGAGAACGGCATCACCCACCGGCTGGCCAAGCCCCGCTCACCCACCATTACCGGCACGGTCGAGCGGTTCCACCAGACCCTGCAACGCGAACTCCTCGACGACGTCGAGGTCTGGGCGACCCCGGAGGAAGCCCAAGCCGCGATCGACGGGTTCCGGCACGAATAGAACATCGAACGACCCCACCAATCCCTCGGGATGGTGTTCCCAGCCGACCGGTTTACCGCCTGCCCCACCGACGAGCAGCTGCCGCCGTCGCTGGCCACCACCATTCCTGAGCCCCGCCGGCCGCTGGCAGCAACACCGACACCTGTACCCGCCGCCGAACAAACCACCACCACCTCAGCAGCATCGGTGGCCGCCGGGGACGACGTCGGCCTGGCCGTGGAGGTCACCCGTGTCGTTCCCGCCTCGGGCACCCTCACCGTCTGCGGACAACAGTTCTGGCTCAGCCCCACCCGAGCCGGACTGCCCATCACCCTGTGGGCCGACACCACCGTCGTCCACCTGCTCCTCAACGGCGTCCGACTCAAGACCCTGCCGTCCCAGCTCACCCCCGCCCACCTACGGCAACTCCTCGCCGACGACGGCACCCCCGCCCAACCACCACCGATCGCAACCGGACCCGTCCAGGCCGGCGCCCCGATCGAAGTCGACCGACTCGTCAACGCCACCGGCCTGATCAGCCTCGCTGGCCGGCAACACCCCGTCGGCTACCACTTCGCCGGACAACGGGTCACCGTCCGACTCGACCGCGGCCTCATGCAGATCACCGCCGACGGGGTCCTGCTCCGCAGCCTGCCCAACCCCCTCACCACCGCCGAGATCGCCAGCATCCGCGACGCCAGACCGGCTGGGCCACCGCCAACCCCAACACCCGAACCGGTGCGGGTCGAACGTCGGGTCCGCAGCCGCGGGGCCCTGCCGGTCAACGCATCCATGTGGGCATCGCCCACGCCGGAGCAGCCCTCGCTGTCGAAGCCGCCGACACCACCTTCCGCATCGATGACGGCGACCAACTCCTCACCGAGGTCCGTCGCACCACCAACAAGGACATCGCCAGGTTCAAAGGCCGCAAACCCGAGCCTCCGCGGGCACCTCGCGGCAGCATCACCCCGGGGGCGTCCATGGGGTGAGCCACCAAGGCTCTCCAGTGGTGTCGGCCGTGGCCGCACCAGACACGATCACGCTGGGGCCCTCCGCGAAATAGACCTCCAGATCACCTGCTTCGCTGACCCGAGCCCGCTCCACCGTCAGGTTGTTGAGGTCGAGCAACCTGCTCATATCTGCTGAAGCCGGCGAAGCCCCGCTCGGCCCAGGGGCAGTCCGAACCCGCCATGAACTGTCGAGGTAGAGCCGGGCTTCACACGGGGGCATGCCTCCAGGATCGGCGAAGGTGACGAACGGCCAAGCCTGCCGCTCCCCAACCTCCACAACCACGCAACCCGCAAGCTCAGCCTCATCCACGTCCCTGTCCACCCCAGCAGCGTCCCAGAACAAGTTTGCGACGAGAACAAGAGGCGGGTCAGCACCCGTAGTTCCAGAGGAATCACAAGATCGTCTAGCCGGACGTGTCACACAACATCTGGCACCGATCCGTCACCCATCAAGTAGAGCCCGACAACCTGGCTGGCAGTGTTGAGCAAAGCGCTCCGGTTGATGCGTCACACGTCGGCTCCGCATGATGGCTTACGCGGTCCCCGAGTCATGGCAACCGGCGCTGAACTGCGGTGATAGATGACGTGGTACAGCAACATCCGCTTCTGGCCACGAGATCGCGGCCAGACTTTGGGAGCATATTGCGCAAGTCGCCTTGAGCGACAGCTTCGATTGCGCTTCCGCCAGCTCGATGAGTAGCCTTGCTTGGTGACTGATCAACCTATGTGGCCGACACAGGCCAGCCTATACATCGAGCCAGTTTCTCCGGGAGGGGAGCCGCTCAGTGGCGCTACGGGCTTTGTCGTTACGAGGGCAGATGGAACCGACTTTCTATTAACCGCTCGTCACGTCCTAACTGGTCGTCACGACGAAACCAAGCAGATCATGCACTCCTCGGGCGCAACACCGGAAAAGGTTAGAATCTATCACTACGGAGCCTTGATGACGGTACCCGAGGTCATTACCCAAGACTTGTACGATGACGACGGTGATCAGGTCTTTATTGAGGATCCAAGCATGGTAGATGTGGAGACGGCCGACGTCGTGGCACTGCCTCTCTCACGACCGCGCTACGGAGCGATCGTACGCAGCTACGAACTCCCGCCCACCGCAGAGCCTCCCAGCGTAACTGCGCCCGTTTGGATCGTCGGCTACCCAGCGGGAAGCCGACGTGACGGTCACGAGCTGGCCGTATGGTCTCGTGGCTCGGTTGCTACTGATCCCGTGTCCACCTGGCACGGCGATCGCTTCCTCGTAGACAGTCGAACTCGCCCTGGGCAGTCGGGTGCGCCAGTTATCTCTTTTGTCTCGGCCCACTCATCTTTCAGCCCAGACGGACAGGTTCGTCACGATTTTGCTGACAGTTGGACCCTGCTTGGCCTCTATAGCGGTCGGCTCTATAACGGCAACAAAGAGTCTTCAGATCTCGGCAGCGTCTGGACCGTTAGCGCAATTCGCCGAATCCTTTACGGCGTCGACATCTGACGCGCCTAATTTGCATTCCGCTGGTTCCGCCGATTATGGCGACGTGCGAGGACGCAGTCAGGGCGTTAGCCTGCCCATCGACCGCGTCGATCAGCCGACACAGGGCGTTGACCTGCAGCCGAGACGCCTCGTCCAACGCCGCCCGGACAGCAGTTGCCGACCGCCGACACCGAACAGGTCGGACACCGGAATGACGTGATCTCAACAAGAATCCGGTAGGTATCGGTATTCGAAATGGGTGAGGTGGAGAGC
>NZ_JBHSBP010000021.1:0-39283 GCF_042650725.1 Micromonospora sp. GCM10011541 | reverse complement strand
CACACCACCGCCAGCCCCCGAAACCTCGGCGACCACGTCCGCGCCGCGCTCAACCTCACACATCTCGAATACCGGTACCTACCGGATTCTTGTTGAGATCACCTCAGTGCTGGGGAAGATCCGCACGCCGAAGCCGGCCCGTGCGCCGCTGGACCCGGTTGCGCTGGCCGCCAGTGACCTGAGGCGACGCTTGACCAGGCAGGAGCGGCAAGCCCTCATCCGCGAGCTCCACGAGGATGCTTAGCGACGATGGCCCAAGCTCGGTGTTCGGTGGCGCCCGTGGGAGGGGACTGGAAATTGACCGTGGCGCGCCTGACGGGTGGCCGAGGAAGGGGCAGGAATGTCAACCGAACCGGAGCCGGGCCTCGCGCCCGAGCACATGAGGCCCCGCTATGCCAAGCGTGAGCCGATCATGGTGACCGTCGACGGGCAGGACTTCCGCATTCGTGAGCGTGCCGAGAAGCCCGGCGAGTACGACTTCGACTGGGTCAGCGGGCCGCACGACTACGGCTTCGGGATCAGCAGAGCTGACGTGAGCGTCTACGCGCCGTCGGCGCTGCCGACCTGATACCCGGCGTGCGCCTCGCCGCTGTTCTTAGCTTCATCACCGCGACCGGTCTCGCTGGCTTCTGGGCCGCCGCCGAGGTGGTCACCGCTTCGGGCATGTGGGGCTCGCCAGCCTTTGGGCCATTCGCTACCACCGGCATCGTCGTTTGGGCCGGTTGGCTGCTGGCTGCGATCGTTCATGTCCTCGCCCCGGCCCCGTGGGGCCGGGGCGCCATCGGGCTGGCACTGTTGCTCACTGGCGCCGTGGTGCCCGTCGCCGCCCTGTTCGAGCTGCCCCGCCCGTACTTGTTCGTTCTGCTCCCCCAGGCGATGCTGGGCCTGTTGGCGCTGGCAAGGGCTCTGGGCTCTCCTCGTTCTGCTCACTCCGGTCGGACTACTGGCTCTGTACCCCCTGGCCGAGAACATCGCCCCCGTGGTGGGCGCAGGGTATGCCGACTTCCGCGTCGCCACCGGGACGGCCGCCGCCATATTCATCCTGGGCGGGTTGACCCTGGCCGCCGCGATCGCGATCCGAACACGTTCCAGCACGACGGCCATCACTGCCGCCGTAGCGGTGCACGAGCGGTGCCCGACCTGCGGCAAATAGCGGTCCACGAATCGTGGCTACTGGCGCAGTGCATCGAGCGCGGACTAGCGGATCTCCTCGTCGGGCACTCGTCAGGCCGTCCAGCCTCCAGGGATGGGGAAAGGTGGAGCGGCAAACGAGCGAGCCGCACCGAGATCATGGGTGCTCCACGGGTGCTCGGATGTTCCGATGCCGGACGGATTCACGGAGCGATTCCTGGATTCGCACCTCCGCCGGCCACTCATCGCGATGTCACGCTACGCAGGCGCGATGCGGACCAGCGCAAACGCGGCCGGACGACGCGCTCGGAATCCGGACAGCACAACATCACGAGATGGGTGAGGCCACTTTATCCCGTTCTGGAAACTTTTAATCCATAGGTTCAGGGTTCGAGTCCCTGGCGGCCCACCACAGACCGCCTCTGAGCTGTGACAGGACAGGGGCGAGATCATCGGGCACAATCACCGGACCAGAGGCGAGTTCTCCAGGGGCGGGGTGATCGGATGAACCTGGAGTTCACCGGCGAGATGTGGTTCTGGAAAGGGCCGGCGCCGTGGCACTTCGTCACCGTTCCCGAGGACGAGTGCGGCGAACTGGCGGCGGCGTCCGCGCTGGTGACCTACGGCTGGGGCATGGTTCCGGTCCGGGCGCAGATCGGCGGGACCGGATGGCAGACGTCGCTGTTCCCGAAGGACGGGCGGTACATCGTGCCGGTGCGGGCGTCGGTGCGGAAGGCCGAAGGGCTCGAGGTGGGCGACGTGGTGACGGTCCGCCTGGCCGTCGACGTCTGACCAGCCGGCGCCGGCATCGGCGCACCAGCGCCTCCCCAGCTCGGAGCAGCGTCCCGACTCACCACTGACCCGTCGTGTCGGTGTCCTTGATCCGGTTGCACACTCCGTTCACCTGATAGGACGGTGGTGCCACCGAGCGTCGAGGAGGTACCGCATGACCAGCAAGCGCGAGACCGTGGAGGTGGATCCGGTCGTGTTCCGCGCCGTCTACGATTCGCCCGCGTCGCTGCCGGGTCGGCACCGCTGGACGACGCCGGAGCCGGAAGTACGCCGGCTGGAGAAGCTGCTCGGGATGCCGGCGCGCAGCGTCGGCGCGCCGCTCTGGGTCAGCGGCGACGAGCCGGACTGCCCGAAGTGCGGCCGGCGGGTCAACTGGTACGACATCGTCGCGTCGGCGCTGCACGGCGTGCACGATCCGACGATGATCGCCCGGGTGATCCTCGGCGAGCGCAAGTACGTCAACACCGAGGTGCCGGACGCGATCCCCGGGGTGTACTGCGCCGACTGCCGCACCCCGATCGAGGGGCTGCGCAGCTTCAAGTGCCACAACTGGGCGTACGCCTTCGAGGCGCTGGAGGCGGTGGTCGAGCGGATGTCCGGGGTGACCGCCGATCCGGTCAGCCAGCCCGGTCATTCCCAAGGAAAACCCCAGGTGAACGGAGTATGAACAGATGGTGAGGTGATTCATGACCGACACCATCATGACCGACGTTCCCGACATCAGCGTCGACTGGTACCGCGACATCGTCGACTTCGCCGACGGCACACCGCAACCGGTGCACTGGTTCGCCACCCACTTCACCGAGGGGGCGGTCCTGCTGCTCGGCGTACTGCTGGTGGTCGCCGCGGCGACCCGGCTGCTCGGCGGCGACATCCGGGGCCGGGCGCTGGCCCTGGCCGCGCCGGTGTCGGTGCTGGTGGCGTACGGCGGCAGCGAGGGGCTCAAGGACCTGGTCGCCGAGGACCGGCCCTGCCGCAGCCCGGCGGACCTGATGATCGTGGCCGCCCACTGCCCGCCGGTGGGCGACTGGTCCTTCCCCAGCAACCACGCAACCATCGCCGGGGCCCTGGCCGCCGCGACCCTGCTGTTGCATCGCCGGATCGGACTGGTCGCCGCCCCGCTGGCCCTGCTCGCCGCGCTCTCCCGCACCTTCATCGGCGTGCACTACCCGCACGACGTGGCCGCCGGGCTGCTCCTCGGCGTCCTGGTCGGCGCGCTGGTCACCCCGCTGGCGGCCCGCCCGGTCGCCGAGGCCCTGCGCCGGCGGGTCCGCCGCGCGGCCCGCCCCCTGACCCACTCCGCCCGCCGGTGAGGGCCGGCGGTCACGGGGTGAGGAGGAGGGTCAGGGCGGTGGCGAGGATCAGGAACGGGCCGAAGGGGAGGTGGCTGGACCAGCGGGCCCGGCGGGCTGCCAGCAGGCCGAGGGCGACCAGGGCGGAGAGGGCGAAGGCGAGCACCAGCCCGGCCAGCAGGACCGGCCAGCCGTACCAGCCCAGCAACGCCCCCACGCCCAGCGCCAGCTTGGCGTCGCCGAGCCCGAAGCCGCGCCGGCCCAGCAGCAGGGTGGTCGCCGCGAACCCGAGCGCCAGGCCCAGCCCGGCGAGCGTGGCGCGCAGCCACGGCGCCGGTCCGGCGCCGGCCAGCGCGGCCAACCCGAGCAGCGCCCAGGTGCCGGCGGCCGCCGGGTAGCTGAGCCGGTCGGGCAGCCGGTGCACGGCCGCGTCGACCAGGGCCAGCGGCACCGCCCAGGCCAGCCACCAGGCCGTCGCGGCGAGTTCACCGGCGGAACCGCCGGCCAGCGCGAGCACCGTAAGCGCCGCGGCCAGGGCCAGCTCGACCGCGCCGGGCGCCGCCCCGACCCGGGCTCGGCAGGCCGGGCAGCGGGCCGTCGGCCCGAGCGCCGGCAGCGGCCGGTCCAGGCCGATCGGCGCGCCGCAGCCGGCGCACCCGGTCCGGTCCACGGACCCCGGCGGTACGGCGTACCGGGCCACCGCCAGCCGCAGCGGCGGTACGACCGCCAGGGCGGCCAGCAGCCGTACGACCGGACGGGCGACCGGCGGGCAGCCCTCGCCGGTGGCCGCCCGGCCGGCGGTCCGGAGCCCCCGACCGGTCATCGCGGGGCCCACCGGGCGGTCGCGGTGCGTTCCACTCTGGAGCACGGAGAGTAAGATCCGCCCGGTCGGCGAGTGGCGGATGGCGCGGAAAGTGGCGCGCCGATCACCGGGTCCCGCCTCGACGGCAGCGCCCGCCCGGCGGCCGGCCGGAGCCCCTCGGCGGCCCGGATCCCAGCGGGACGGATCGGACCAGAGGCACCGATGCCACCCATTCCTCCGGCCGGACGGCCGCCCGCCGGCCAACCGACCGCCGGACCGGTCCGGCCGCGCCGACCGCCGGTCGCCGCCGAGCCGGGCCGTCGCGTCACCCTCCGGACACCCACTGGTCACCACCACCTGTCATCACTGAACGTGTTCGAATGAATTGCCTCTGTTGCATCGGCGATCGTCAGCCTATGCTCGCCCCTTGGGTACGACGCAACCCCCGAGCAATTGGCGTCGGAGGCCAACCGGAGACATCAGGTTTCGAATTTGTAAAAGATCCGTACAGGTAAATGCAGCGGCAGCGACTTCAGGCCCGGACGAGCACATCCGGGCGCGCTTCCGCCTGCCCGGAGTACGCCCGTCCGGCGGCTCCGGGCCGCCACCGAGGAGGGCCCGGCCTTGCACACACGGCATTCCCGCCGATGGACAAGCTGCCTGCTCAGCCTTGCCGTGTTGGGCGCGAGCGCCGGCTGCGGCGCCGATCGGGAGACGGCGTCGGGTCCCCGGACGGACCACGACGCCACCCCGGCCGCCCATTCGGACGCCGCCGAACAGGCCGCGGGAAAGGCGGCCCTCGCCGCCTATTCCGGCTATCTGAAGGCGTCCCGGGCGGCGAGCGCGCGCAGCGATCCGACGCATCCGGCACTGGCCCGATTCGTGGCGGATCCACTGCTGACCCGGGTGCGACTGGCAATTCGTGAGGCGAAGGAGCACGGCGCGATGCGTACCGGCACGCTCGTTTCCGATCCCACCGTCGTTGCGGTCAGCCTGGACGCCGACCCACCCACGGTGGAGATCCAGGACTGCCTGGACGCGACCGGCTACCGGCTGGTCTACGCCAAGGACCGGCGGGTGGTGCCCGGCACCGGCGGGGGTCGCTACCTGGCGACCGCCACCGCGACCCGGTACCCGGACGGCCGATGGCTGGTCAACGCCGGCGCCGCGCATCAGGAGCAGCCGTGCTGACCTCGGGAGGAAGCGGTGTCCCGGCCCGACCGGCCAGGGCCGGGACACCCCGTCGGCTGCTCGCCGCGGCCGGGCTGACGCTGCTGCTGGCGGTCACCGCCGCGCCGGCGTCCGCCGCCGGCCCCGGCGATCCGGGCGCCGACTGCCCGCCTGGGCAGACCGACTGCAACGTCTGGGACGACGACCCGGGCGTGCCCGGCGGGCCGGGCGGCGGCGGGAATCCCGGGGGTGGCGGCGGCGCCGGTGACGGCGCCGCGGGGAAATGCCAGTGGAACGGCCGGGTGATCCCCTGCTACGACGACGTCCTGGGGTGGTTCAACACCGGCGACGGCTGCTACTACAAGCTGGCCGAGCCGCAGCCCACCGCGCCGGACGGCAAGCAGTGGTACGTGCAGACCTGCAACGGCGGCGACCTCGGCGCGCAGACCGTGGTGCTGCGGGACGGCCCGCCGCCCGGCTACGGGGCCCCGCCGGACCCGGAGGAGCTGGCCCGCCGGGCGCTCGCCTCGATCTCGCTGCTCCCGCCCCGGATCGCGGTGGCCCCCCGACGCAGCAAGGGGCCGGGCCTGGTCGGGCTGCCGGTCTGGATGTGGGCCAGCGGCGGCGCGAGCTACTTCGGCCCGCTCACCGCGTCCGCCTCCGACCGGGGGCTCACCGTCAGCATGACGGCCAGGGTCAACCGGATCGTCTGGAACATGGGCGACGGCACCCGGGTCACCTGCACCAAACCTGGCACCCCGTACGCGGCGGACGGTCCCCGGGCCGGCCTGAACTCCCCCGACTGCGGCTACGACCGCGGCTACCGCCGGGCCGGCACCTACCGGGTCAGCGCCACCACGTACTGGACCGTGCACTGGGCGGCGGGCGACGGCGACCCGAACGGCGACATCGCGCAGCAGCGGAACAGCGGCACGGTGCCGGTGGAGATCGACGAACTTCAGGTGGTGACGCGGTGAGCGCGAGGAGTGAGCCGGGTTTGCGAGCCCCGCAGTCGCGAACGGAGGCGGACCGGTGAGTCTGGTGACGCGGAACGGGACTCCGATGGACGCCCCGGTGGCGCCCCCCAAGGTGGTCCGGCAGCGGCGGGTGCGGCCGGGCCTGCTCGGCCTGGCGGTGCTGCTGATCGCCCTCGGCGGGCTGGGCGCCGCCTTCGCGGTCACCTCGGTCCGGGCGACCGGCAGCTACCTGGCGGTGGCCCGGCCGGTCGAGGTGGGCCGGCAGCTCAGCGCCGCCGACCTGGTCGCGGTGCAGGTCTCCGGCGGCCAGGGCCTGGCGCCGGTGCCGGCCCGCCGGCTGGACGAGGTGGTGGGTCTGCGGGCCGCCGTGTCGCTGACCCCCGGCACACTGCTGACCCGGGCCCAGCTCACCGACGACCCGCTGCTCGGCCCCGGCCAGCAGCAGATCGCGCTCGGCCTGGAACCGAGCCATGTGCCGGCCCGCAGGCTGCACCCCGGGGACAAGGTGCTCCTGGTCAGCACCCCGGACGCCAACGCCGAGGGCCCGGCGCGCAGCGGCGGCACCCGGTTCGAGGCCACCGTGATCGACACCGCCACTCCGGAGAACGACGACGTGGTGGTCTACCTGGCCCTCGCCGTACGCGACGTGCCCGCCGTGGTGGTGCTGGCCACCGACGACCGGATCGCGCTCGTGCTCACCGAGGCGGCCTGATGGCGATCATCGCCCTGGTCTCGGCCAAGGGGTCGCCCGGCGTCACCACCTCGGCCCTCGCCGCGGCGCTGAGCTGGCACCGGCGGCTCGTGCTGGCGGAGTGCGACCCGGCGGGCGGCTCGATCCTCGCCGGCTACCTCGGTGGGGCGCTCGACGGTCCCCGGGGCATCGGCGAACTCGCCGTCGGGGAACTGCGCGACGGCAACCTGGACACCGCCTTCTGGGCCCAGCTGGTCGACCTGGACGCGCCGAAGCGGGAGCGGCTGCTGCTGCCCGGCGTGGTCGACCCGGCCCAGGCCGGCAGCGTCACCCCGCTCTGGCAGCGGTTCGCCGACTTCTTCGCCGGGCTGGAGCAGGGCCTGCCCCCGTACGACGTGCTGGTCGACTGTGGACGGCTCCAGGTGGCCGGTCCACCGTGGCCGGTGCTCCGGGCGGCCGCCGTGGTGCTGCTGGTCACCCGGGCGCAACTGCCCGACCTCTCCGCGACCCGGGCCACCATCCGGGCCGTCGAGCGGGACCTCGCCGAGCACCGAGTCCCGCCGGGCGCGCTGCGGCTGCTGGTGATCGGGGACGGGCACGGCAACAGCGAGATCAGCAAGGCCCTGCGGGTGCCGGTGATCGCCCGGCTGCCGTACGACCCGCGTACCGCGGCGGTGCTCAGCCTCGGCGGCACCGTACGCGCCGGACGGCCGCTGATGCGCGCGGCCGGCGCGCTGGAGGTGCCGATCCGGGCGCTGCTCGAACGTCGTCGGGCCCGGCTGGCCTGGCCGGTCCCCCAGACGACGCCGCAGGCGCCGGTCGCGCAGGAGGCACCGCATGTGTCCTGACCCCACCCCGGCGCGCACCGCGCCGGCCACTCCCCGGGAGGCCCGCCGTGCGGTTTGAGCCGGTCTCCCACGACCCGCGCGGGCCGCAGCCGGGGGCCACCTCCACGGTGCCGCCGCTCACCCCACCGAACGGTCGGCACCACCATGCCGCGCCACCGCCGGTCGCGGTCGTCCCGCCGGCCCCGGTGGCGCTGCCGCCACCGCGTCCCCGGGTCGACTTCGCCGTGGTCCGCGAGCTGCGCCGGGAGTTGAGCGAACGGCTCACCCGCTGGCAGCGCGGCCGGGAGTTCGACGCGGACGCCGAGGAGGTGGAGCGGGCCCGGCTCGCCGTCGCCGTGGTCTCCGCGTACGCCGACTCGGTGCGCCGGGCCGGCACCCCGATGGCCGCCGACGCCGAGCGGCTCCTGCTCGACCAGGTGACCGCCGAGCTGGTCGGCCTCGGCCGGCTGCAGACGTTGCTGGTCGACGACACGATCGAGGAGGTGCACATCCTCGGCTGCGACCAGGTGCGGATCACCCGGCACGGCGGCGGGGTGGACTGGGCCGAGCCGATCGCCGACAGCGACGACGAGCTGGTGGAGATCCTCCAGGCGGCGGCCCGCCGGGCCGGCGCGACCGAGCGTTCCCTGTCGACCTCCAAGCCGACGCTGGACCTGCAACTGCCCGACGGCAGCCGGCTCGCCGCGGTCTTCCTGGTCAGCCACCGCCCGTACGCGGTGATCCGCAAACACAACACGCTGGACGTCAGCCTGGAGGACATCGCCGGCGGCCGGCCCGACCTGGACGAGATGATCGACCCGCTGCTGCGGGACTTCCTGCGCGCCTCGATGCGGGCCGGGCTGAACATCATGGTCGCCGGGCTGGCCGGAGCCGGGAAGACCACGGTGATCCGGGCGCTGATGGACGAGATCCCGGCCGACGAGCCGTACGTGCTGCTGGAGGAGAGCCGGGAACTGCTGCCCGCCCGCCGGGGGCAGAAGCACCGGGCGGTGATGAGCTTCGAGTCCCGTGAGGGCCACGGCGAACGCGGCCTGGACGGGCGCCCGGCCGGCGAGGTGAGCATCGCCGACCTGATCCCGGTCTCACTGCGGATGGGCGTGCTGCGGATCATCGTCGGCGAGGTCCGCTCCCGGGAGATCGTGCCGATGCTCCAGGCGATGACCACCAGCCGCGGGTCGATGTGCACCATCCACGCCCGTACGCCGGCCGGGGTGAGCGAGCGGATCATCGAGCTGGCGCTGGCGCACGGCCGGGAGATGACGGTCGACCAGGCCCGCCGGATGGCCGGCAACGCGCTGGACCTGATCGTCTACGTCACCGTCGAGGACGAGACCGCGATCGGCGGCCGCAAGCACCGGTTCGTCTCCCACGTCGAGGAGGTGATCGGGGTGGGCGAGGGCAACCGGATCACCGCCACGTCGGTCTTCGGCCCGGGCCCGGACGGCCGGGCGGTGCCCCGGCACCTGCCCGAGCGGATCCGGGACCAGTTGCTGCGGGTGGGTTACGACGCCCGGCTGCTGACCCGCTTCATCGAGGCCGGCACCGGCGCCTGGCGGCGCCCCCGGCACACCCGACTCGGCCGGCGGCCCGCCTCATGACCACGCTCCAGTTGATCGCTCTGGTCTCCGGGGCGGCGTGCGTCGCCGGTCTGGTGCTGACCGTGGTCGCGCTGGTCGGCACCAGCCGGCCGCCCGCGGCGGCGCCCGGCGCGGGCCGGGGGCTGCGTCGGCTCTGGACGGGTGCCGGGGCGAGCCGACGGGAGCAGCGCAACCACCAGGTGCTGCTCGGCGGCGCGGTGCTGGCCGGCGCGCTGGCCTTCCTGCTCACCGGGCTGCCCGTGGTGGGGCTGCTGGTGGCGCTGGCGGTGCCGGGCGTGCCGTGGCTCTTCGCCGTCGGCCGGGCCGAGCAGCGGGCCATCGCCCGGATCGAGGCGGTCGGCGAGTGGACCCGCCGGCTCAAGGACATCTCCGGCACCGGGCAGGGCCTCCAGCAGGCCATCATCGGCACCATCGCCGCCGCGCCGGAGGAGATCCAGGAGGAGGTACGCACCCTCGCCGCCCGCCTCCAGGCCGGCTGGCTGGCCCGGGCCGCCCTGCTCGCCTTCGCCGACGAGATCGGCGACCCGGTCTGCGACCAGGTGGTGGCCGCGCTGATCCTGCACCTGACCGACCGCGGCGAGCGCCTCGGTGACGTGCTGAGCTCGATCGCCTCGGCGGCCTCCGCCGACGTGGCCACCCGGCGGGAGATCGAGGCGAAGCGAACCCAGCCCCGGTTCGCGGTCCGCTTCCTCACCGGGATGACCCTGGCCACCCTCGCGTACGGGCTGGTCAACCGCGAGTACGTGCAGCCGTACGGGACGGCGGTCGGGCAGTTGGTGATGGCGGTGCTCGGCGCCGCGTTCGTCGGGCTGCTGGCCTGGGTGCGGTCGATGAGCCAGCCGCCCCGGCCGGCGCGTTTCCTGCCCGCCCCCGACCCGGAGGAGGCGATTGCGTGAGCGCGAGGAGTGAGCTTGCGAGCCCCGCAGTCGCGAACGAAAGGCGGCTCCGGTGATCCTCAACTGGCAGCTCGCCATCGCCGTGGTGGGCGGGGCGGTGGTCGGCCTCGGCCTCTTCCTGGTGGTACGCGAGGCGCTGCCGGCCACCCCGGCGCTCGGCCCGGCGCTGCGCCGACTGCACCAGCCGCCCGGCCGGACCGCGGTGCCCGGCAGCGGGCCGGACTGGTTGGGCGGGTTCTCCCGCTGGCTGCGTCCCCCGCACCGGCAGCTCGCGCTGATCGACCGCACGCCCGAGCAGTACGCCCTCTCGGTGCTGCTCTCCGCGCTGGTCGGGCTGGCCCTGCCGACCGTGCTGTCCACCGTGCTCTTCCTCGGCGGGGTGTCGGTGCCGGTCGTCGTACCGGTGCTGGGCAGCCTGGGGATGGCACTGGTCGCCGGCCTGCTCGCGCACCGCGCGGTGCTGGCGAAGGCGGACGCCGCGCGGGACGAGTTCCGCCAGGCGGTCTGCACCTATCTGGACCTGGTGGCCCTGCAACTCTCCGCGGCGCACGGGCCGGTGCAGTCGCTGGAGCGGGCGGCGGCGGTCTGCGACGGCTGGGTCTTCGACCGGATCCGCGAGTCGCTGCGGATCGCCCAGTTGCAGATGCACTCGCCCTGGGACGAGCTCCAGGAGCTGGCCGACCGGATCGGCATCCCGGAACTCGGCGACGTGGGCGCGATCATGCGCTCCTCCGGCAGCGAGGGGGCGCAGGTGCACGAGACCCTGCGCAGCCGGGCCGACTCGCTGCGCGACCAGATCCGCACCGACAACCTGGCCCGCGCCGAGGGGGTGACCAGCCGGCTGGACATCCCCGGCTCGCTGCTGGTCTTCGTCCTGCTCGGCTTCGCCGTCTATCCGTTCCTCGCCCGCCTGTGAACCCGACCGAGAAGGAGAAGGCCATGTACCTCTACAGCTATCTGCACGCGGCGGTGGCCAGCCGGCTGGCCGAGCTGCGCCGCGACACCGAGCGGGGCGACAGCCCGGTGCCGACCGCCGTGATCATCTTCGGGCTGGTCGCGGTCGCCATGGCGGTCACCACGCTCGCCCTGACGAAGGCGAACAACTGGATGAACGCCATCCCGAACAACACCGCGCCGTGATGAACCGCCCCGCCCGTACGGACCCGGGCCGGTCGGCAGTCGCCGGCGGGCCCGCCGGCCCGCGCGGCCCGGGGCGGCTCCGCGACGTCGCCCGGCGCCGGCTCGCCGAGGGCGGGGCGGACCGGGGCGCCAACCCGGTGGAACTGGCGGTGCTGATGCCGGTGATCCTGGTGCTGCTCTTCGCCTCGATCCAGCTCGCCGTCTGGTTCGTCGCCCGCTCCACGGCGCTGAACGCCGCGCAGAGCGGGGTGAACGCGCAACGGGTCGTCCAGGCGCCGCCCGGCGCCGGGGAGGCCCGGGCCGCCCGGTTCCTCCGGGCGGCCGGCGACTGGCTGGTCGGCTGGGAGGCCGGCGGGCCGACCTGCACGGCCGGCGCCGCCGAGGTCACCTGCACGGTCAGCGGCCGTTCGCTGTCGGTCATCCCGGGGGTCAGCTTCCCGGTCCGGCAGACCGCGCACGGCACCGTCGAACGCTGGACGACGGGGTGAGGCGGATGGTCGACCGGCCCGAGCGGGGTTCCGTCTCGATCGAGGTGGCGGTGCTCGCCCCCGCGTTCATCGCGCTGATGGTGCTGGCCGGGGTGGCGGGACGGACCGCCGTCGCCGACGAGGCGGTGGAGTCGGCCGCGCACGACGCCGCCCGGGCCGCCTCGATCGCCCGGGACGCCCGCACCGGCCGGGCAGCCGCCGTAGAGGCGGCCCGGCGACAGCTCGACTGGCGCAGCCTGAACTGTTCGGGCGAGCCGGCGCTGTCGTTCAGCGGCTCGGTGGGGCGGACGCGGACCACCTTCGAGCGGGCGTACCGCAGCGCACCGGGCGTGCCGGCGACCGTGACGGTCACGGTGAGCTGCACCGTCTCCTTCGCCGACCTGCGCGCCCCCGGGCTGCCCGGGGTGCCGGGCGGCAAGGCCGTCGCCGCCACCTTCACCTCGCCGCTGGACACCTACCGGAGCCGCCGATGACCGGGTGGACGGTCCGGGAGAGCGGCCGGGTCAGCCTCTTCCTCGCCGCCGCGATGACCGGCGTGCTCGTCGTCATCGGGCTCGCCTATGACGGGGCCGGGCAGTTGCGCTCGTTGCAGCGCGCGGACGACCTCGCCGCGGAGGCGGCCCGCAGCGGCGGCCAGATGATCGACCGGGCGCGGGCGATCGAGGGCGGCCCGAAGGAGATCGACGAGCCGAGCGCCCGGACCGCCGTCGCGGACTACCTCGCCGCCGCGCGCGGCGTGCGCGACCACCGGGTCAGCTTCCCGGTGGTCGGCGGCGAGAAGCAGATCCAGGTACGCGTCCGCATCACCTACCGCCGGGACCTGCTGGGCCTCTTCGGCTTCGACAACACCGTCACCGTCACCGGTGAGGCCACCGCGCGGGCGCTCACCGGGGCGCCGTAGGAAGGAAGGCAGCCATGGCCGCACCGCAACGTTCCGCCGTACGGCGGATCGGCCAGGTCCTCACCGGGCTCGGCTCCCTCGTCGTGCTCTGCGCGGTGCTGGCCGGCGCGCCGATCGCGCTCCTCGCCTTCGCCGGCAGCCCGCTCCCCGACCACCTGCCCACCCTCGCCGCGGTCGGTACGGCGCTGGCCAGCCGCGACGACGGCCAGCTCTTCCTGCGGGCGCTGGCGGTGGTCGGCTGGTTCGGCTGGGCGACGTTCGCCTTCTCCGTCCTGGTGGAACTGGGCGCGCAGACCGTGCACCGGCCGGCGCCCCGGCTGCCCGGGATGCGCCGGCAGCAGCGGGCCGCGGCGGCGCTGGTCGGCTCGGTGGCGCTGATCCTCGCCGGCACCCCGGTCGCCGCGAGCGCCGCCACCCTGGCCGCCCCGCCGGTCGCCGCCTCCGCCGCTCCGCCGGCCGCCGCCACGTCGGCCACCGGCGGGGTCCTGCCGGAGCGGGCCGCGCCGGCGGTGTACCGGGTGGCGAAGGGCGACTACCTCGGTGAGGTGGCCGAACGCTACCTGGACGACTTCGACCGCTACCGGGAGGTGGCCCGGCTCAACCGGCTCGCCAACCCGGACCGGATCCGCCCCGGCCAGCTGCTGAAACTGCCCGCCGGCGCGGTCGACGAGGGGGCCCGTACGCACGCCACCGGCCGCCTGGTGGTCCGTCCGGCGTCGCCCACCCGCCCCGCCCCGGCCCCCCGTACGCCCACCTCCGGGGCGAGGCCGCAGCAGTCCACGCCGGACGTCGACGGGCCGGTGGGACAACCGCCCGCGATGGCCGCCGGAGCCTCCCGGGCGATCACCGACGACGGCATCAACCGGCCGCTGGCGGTCTCCGCGGTGCTGGCGGTGGCGAGCATCGTCGGCGCGCAGATCGGCGCGGTGCTCGGCCTGCGACGACGGCCGGTCGTCCGGACCGCCGGGCGGGCGCTGTCCAGCGGCCGGCACCGCAGGGACTGACCGGCACCCGCGAACCCCACCGCCCCGGCGACCGTGGCGGTCGGCGGCCTGTCGATGGTCCGGCGGTCCGACGGTCGGCGGCGGTCCGACGGTCGGCGGCGGTCCGGCGATTGGCGGCGGTCGTCGCTTCGGGGCCGGCGTCAGGGCAGGCGGGTCTCCAGGACGCCGTTGACCACCCGGGTCGGCAGGATCTGCTGGTCGTTCGCGGACGGCCCGTGCACGACCTCGCCGCCGTTGAGCCGGAACGTGCTGCCGTGCCACGGGCAGACCACGCAGTCGTGGCCGTCGATTTCCTGCACCTCGCCCTGGCCGAGCGGGCCGCTCTGGTGGGGGCAGCGTTCCAGCATCACGGTGACCTCGTCACCGTGCCGGTAGAGGATCACCGAGACGTCGTCCACTGCCCGGGTGACCAGCTGCCGCTGCGGCAGCGTGGCCATGTCCGCCAGCGAGTGCCAGCCGTCGCTGATCCGGTGCAGTTCGGAGACGCTCTGGGTGGTCTGCGCCCCCTGCTTGTACGCCAGGTGCCCGCCCAGGTACGCCCCCGTGCTCGCGGCGGAGAGCCCCAGGTAGGCCAGCGCCCGGCCCAGCCCGTGCCGACCGTTCAGCCGGGCGGCCAGGGAGCTGGCGTAGAGGGCCACCCCGATGGTGTTGGAGGCGGCGTGCGCCAGCCCGATCCGGCGCTGGTCGCGGGTGAGGCTGGCCCAGTCGTTGAGCCCGGCCACCGCGGCCGGCAGTGCGCTCACCGTACCGACACCGACCAGCGCGGTGGCGGCTCGGCGCTGCCCGGGCATCAGGTCGACCACGGCGGCGGAGATCCAGGCGCCGACCGGCACCTGCACCATCGCCGGGTGCAGCGGGTGCCCGAGCCAGACGCCGTGCAGCGCGTCGCGGACCCGCTGTGGACGCAGGATGGTCTGGACCGCGCGCTGCAACCGGTCGCCCACCCGGTCCAGCGCGGAGGCCTGTTCGAGTTTCGTTATCAGTTCACGCACTCGGTCCGACTTCCCGGCAGGAGCGGCCCCAAACCGGGCGGCGACGACGAATCACCCGTCCGGTACCCGGACCACCCGACGCCCACCCGCGCGCCCTCAAGATCACGCTGGACCTGAGACAGCGCGATCTTGAGGGCGGCGGCGGGGCGGGCGTCAGGCGGACCAGCGGTCGGCGTGCAGCGCGGCGGCGAGCGGGCGGCCGGCGCGCCAGCCGTGGCGGACCAGGTCGGGAACGGTCTCGAGGTGGGTGACCGGGCCGAGGCAGAGCCAGGCGACCGGACGGACGCCGGCGGGGATGCCCAACAGTTCGGCCAGGAACGGCTCCCGGTAGAAGGAGACCCAGCCGACGCCGAGCCCCTCGGCGGTGGCGGCCAGCCAGAGGTTCTGGATGGCCAGGCAGACCGAGTAGAGCCCGGCGTCGGCGATGGCGTGCCGGCCGAGCACGGCCGGACCGCCGCGCGCCGGGTCGTACGTGACGACGACCGAGAGCGTCGACTCCAGCACCCCGTCGATCTTGATCCGGGCGAACCGCTCGGCGGCCGAACCGTCCAGGGTGGCGGCGAAGGTGTCCCGCTCGACCTGCACGTGACGGTGGAAGCGGCGGCGGGTCTCCGGGTCGCGTACCAGGATGAAGTCCCACGGCTGGGAGTGGCCGACGCTCGGCGCGGCGTGCGCCGCGGTGAGGATGCGGTCCAGCGAGTCGTCCGGCACCGGCGCCCCGGTGAACTCGGCGCGTACGTCCCGACGGCGGTGGATGACGTCGTACAGATCCAAGGCAGGCTCCCGCTGCGCTCGGCCCGGCCCGAAAGGGGCGGGCAGGCTGACGCGAGGCCGGTCTTCGGACTCCCGGATCGACGCCTGGCCGTCCGCCTTCCCAGCCGTACGGCCAGTGGCTGCGCGTGACGCGCGTGGACGGTGGCTCCCCGGTCACCGCGGCGGGCCCGTGCCGGATTTCCACCGGCTTCCCGATTCTCCCCGCTCGCGCGGGGCACCTCACATGATCGTGCCGCCGCCGATGCTAGCGCCCGCCCCGGGCGGCAGGACCGGCCCGGGGAGCGGGAAATCCGGTCGCGGCCGCACCGCCGCACCGCCATCGTGTTCCGGGTGTACGCGCATGCCTCCCGCCCCCTGCCGGTCCACCCGGCCGCCCGGCTCACCGCGGCGCTCGGCCGCCCCGAGGCCGTACCGCCGCCGCTGCTGATGCTGCTCGGAATGGTCTCCACGCAGGTCGGCGCGGCGGTCGCCAAGCAGCTCTTCACGGCGACCAGCCCGGGGGGCACCACCGCCCTGCGGCTCGGCCTCGGCGCACTGGTCCTGCTCGCGGCCGGCCGGCCGGGGCTGCGGCTGGGCTGGCGGGCGGCCGGGCTGGTCGGGGCGTTCGGGGTGGCCATGGCCGCGATGAACCTCGCCTTCTACGCCGCCCTGCAGCGGGTGCCGCTCGGGGTGGCGGTCACCGTCGGCTTCGCCGGTCCGCTGCTGGTGTCGCTGCTGGGCAGCCGCCGGTTCACCGACGTGCTCTGGGCGGCGCTGGCCAGCTCGGGCGTGCTGCTGCTGGCCGGGCTCGGCGGGGTCGGGGTGGACGCCGTCGGCCTGCTGCTCTGCGCGCTGATCGCGGTCGGCTGGGCCGGGTACGTGCTGCTCGGCAAGGCGATGAGTGGACACGTCCCGGGCACCCGGGGGCTGGCGGCGGGGATGGCGGTGGGCGCGCTCTGCGTACTCCCCTTCGGGGTGGCGTCGGGCGGCGCGGAGCTGCTCGACCCCCGGGTCCTCGCGCTCGGGCTCGGGGTGGCGCTGCTGTCGTCGGTGCTGCCGTACTCGGCGGAGCTGGCAGCCCTGCGCCGGCTGCCGGCCCGGGTCTTCGCGGTGCTGCTCAGCCTGGAACCGGCGGTGGCGGCGCTGGTCGGCGCGCTGCTCCTGGGTGAGCTGCTGGCCTGGCCGCAACTGCTCGGGGTGGGCTGCGTGGTGGGCGCCGCCCTCGGCGCCACCCTGGCCCGTCGCACCTGACCCCCACCCCGGCCCGCCGCGCCCGACCCAGTCACCGGGCGCGCGCCCAGGACAGGAACCGCTCGGCCAGATTCTCCGGCGCGGCGTGGCCGTTGAGCTGGGACAACTGCGCGCTCGCCTCGGCCATCAGGGTGCCCAGGTAGACCAGCAGCGCGATCCGGTCCTCGCGGTACTCGACCAGCAGGGACAGTCGGGCCGGCTGGCAGGGCCACTCCGCGCCGCAGGCCCGGCACCGCCACAGCGGACGCATCGGCAGGTGCTGACGGGACGGGCGGCTCACCTCCCGCCGCCGTCGCGCCGCCATCCGCCGGCCCGCCAGCGCTGCGCCGGAGTCAGGTTGCCCGCTCGGCCCGGATCGGTCGCCGGGAAGACCTGGGTGGGCCGGGTCGCCCAGTTCGGCCACTCGTTCAGCGGCGTCCGCTGCCGAGGTACCTGGATCGACCTCTCGGGCTGGTGTCGCCAGAACCGGAAACGCACGGATGGCTCCCTTCGAAGTGGTTCGAGGGGGCCGCCCCGACGTCGTTGGCGGGGCGGCCCCGGCGCTGACGCCGACCGCCGGGCTCCTCGCCTCCACCGGCCGCGCCGTCCTGCGGAACACTCTCCATTTCGGTAGTGGGACCAACACACTGCGTTCCGATATGGTCGGCAGATGTTCAGAACGTCCGAGCGGGAGACGGTATGAACCATGGCCTCATCGCAGCGATGACCGAGGCCGGCGAGACTGCGGAATCCCTTGCAGGTCAGGTCGGTGTCGACCCCAAAACCGCGCAGCGTTGGGTGAATCCGGGACGCATACCGCAACCAAGGCACCGGTCACAGGTGGCGACGATCCTGGGAAGGGACGTAAAGGACCTTTGGCCGGACGTCTTGAAGCGCCGGGAACCGGCATGGTTCCGACCGTGGGCCGACATCGAGCGGGAGGCTGTCGCACTCCGGGCCTATCAGCTCGCGTGGGTTCCCGGCCTGCTGCAGACCGCGGCCTACGCGCGAGCCACCCTGGCCGGCGAGGCGCTGACTCCCGGCGAGGTCGACGAACTCGTCTCGGCCAGAATGGACCGGCAGGCGGTCCTGCGCCGCGAACGCCCGCCCTTGCTGATCGCGGTCGTCGACGAGTCAGTTCTCCGCCGGACCGCACTTGACGACCGCGAGTTGATGCGCGCCCAGTGCGAGTATCTGGCCCGGTACGCGGAACTGCCATCGGTTCAGATCCACATCGTGCCGCTCGATGTCGGGATGTACTCGGGCCTCGGCGGACCCTTCACCATCGCTGAACTGAGCGACGGCGGCAGGGTCGCGCACGTCGACAGTTAGGCGCAGGCGCAAATTCTGGAGCAGGCGGTCGACATTGCTACGCTCGATCGGCGGTGGGAACGCATCCGGGGAGAGGCTCTTCCCGGAAGACAGTCCCTGGATCTGCTGAGGGAAGCGGCGCGATCATGGACCTGACCGGCGCTCGGTGGCGCAAGAGTACGAAGAGCGGCAACAACGGAGGCGACTGCGTCGAGGTCGCCGACAACCTCCCCGGCCTGGTCGCGGTCCGCGACTCGAAGAACCCGACCGGCCCGGCCCTCACCTTCACCCCGGCCGCCTGGCGGGCATTCGTCGCCGAGATGCGCGAGCGCTCCTGAGGCTGGCCGACACCCGCGATTCGTTCACGTCATCAGCTTCATAGCGAGCGCGGGCCTTGACCGGACCTGTCGGCCGGCCTTCTGCAGGCCGATGCCTATGCCAGAGCTGTTCTCACCGGCCCCGTGGGAGAACGTGCGCGGCGAGGCGTTGTCCCACTGGCAGTCGGTCGACCTCATCAGGGAAGTGGCGGAGACATGGAGCTGACGGGCGCCCGGTGGCGCAAGAGCAGCCGCAGCAGCGGCAACGGCGGCAACTGTGTCGAGGTCGCCGACAACCTCCCCGGCCTGGTCGCGGTCCGCGACTCGAAGAACCCGACCGGCCCGGCCCTCACCTTCACCCCGGCCGCCTGGCGGGCATTCGTCGCCGAGATGCGCGAGCGCTCCTGAGGCTGGCCGACACCCGCGATTCGTTCACGTCATCAGCTTCGTAGCGAACGCGGGCCTTGACCTGACCCGTTGAAGGGGCAGCACGGCGCGGCGGAAACCTGGCGTGCCGGCGTCGTCGGCGGGCATGCTGACCCGATGGGCGTACGCGTGGAGCACGACGGGCCGGTGACCACAGTGATCCTGGACCGGCCGGCGGCCCGGAACGCCGTCGACGGACCCACCGCCCGGGCGCTCGCCGACGCGTTCCGCGCCTTCGAGGCGGACCCGGATGCGGCGGTCGCCGTGCTCTGGGGTGCCGGCGGCACGTTCTGCTCCGGCGCCGACCTGAAAGCCATCGGTACGCCGAGCGGCAACCGGGTCGAGCCGGAAGGTGACGGTCCGATGGGCCCCACCCGGATGCGCCTGTCCAAGCCGGTGCTCGCCGCGATCTCCGGGTACGCCGTGGCCGGCGGGCTGGAGCTGGCGCTCTGGTGCGACCTGCGGATCGCCGAGTCCGACGCGGTGCTCGGGGTCTTCTGCCGGCGGTGGGGCGTCCCGCTGATCGACGGCGGCACGGTGCGGCTGCCCCGGCTGATCGGGGAGAGCCGGGCGATGGACCTGATCCTCACCGGCCGGCCGGTCCCCGCCGAGGAGGCGTACGCGATGGGCCTGGTGAACCGGCTGGTCGCGCCGGGTGACGCCCGGGCGGAGGCCGAGCGGCTGGCCGCCGAGATCGCCCGGCACCCGCAGACCTGCCTGCGCAACGACCGGGCCGCGCTGCTCGCCAACGCCGGCCTGCCGGAGCCGGAGGCGATGGCCACCGAACTGGCCTTCGGCATGGAGTCCCTGATCACCGACGCGATGCGCGGCGCCGCCCGGTTCACCGCCGGCGCCGGCCGGCACGGCGAAACGCCGGACTAGACCGGGCGTCACTTCAACTGGCGGAGGGCGTCCTCGATGGCGCGGTGGAAGGTCGGGTACGCATAGATCATGTGCCGGAGCTGGCTGACGGGCACCGCCGCGTGCACCGCCACCACCAGCCCCGACAGCACCTCGCCGCCGGCCGGGCCGACCGAGGTCGCGCCGATCAGCACGCCCTGGTCGGCGTCGGCGATCAGCTTGATGAAGCCCTCGTTGCCGGCCTTGTGGATCCAGCCGCGGGTGGACGACGTGAGGTCCGTGTACCCGACCTGAACGTTGATGCCGCGCTCACGGGCCTGCTTCTCGGTGAGCCCGACCGCGCCGACCTCAGGGTCGGTGAAGGTGACCCGGGGCAGTGCCCGGTAGTCGGCGCGCGGGATGCTGCCCGGCGCGGCGGTCGCCCCGCCAGCGCTCATCGCGCCGCCGACCGCGCTGGCCACCCCGGCCGCGCCGCCGACCACGCTGGCGGTGCCGCTGGGGTCCGGGCCGCCCTTGGTGCGCCGCATGTGGTCCAGGACGTCAGCGACGACGATGCCCGCCTGGTACATGGCGATGTGGGTGAACGCGCCCTCACCGGTCAGGTCGCCGACCGCCCAGATGCCGTCGGCCGCGTGCATCCGCTCGTCCACCGGCAGGTAGCGCTGGGACGCGTCGACGTCCACGGTCTCCAAGCCCAACTCCTCCAGGTGCGCCCTGCGGCCGGTCACCACCAGCAGCCGGTCGGCCGTGAACTCCGCGCCGCCGCCCCCGTGCACGGTGAAGCTCTGCCCGTCGTGGCTGACCCGCTCCGCCCTCACCCCGGTGGCGATGATCACCCCGTCGGCGCGCAGCGCCGCCGCGGCCACCTCCGACGCCTCCGGCTCCTCGACCGCGAGGACCCGGTCCGCCGCCTCGACCACGGTCACCCGCACGCCGAACCGGGCGAAGACCTGGGCGAGCTCCAGCCCGATCGCGCCGCCGCCCAGGATGAGCAGCGACTCCGGCAGCTCCTCCACCTCGATGGCCTGGTGGTTCGTCCAGTACGGCGTGTCGGCCAGCCCGTCGATCGGCGGGATCGAGGGACGGGTGCCGGTGCCGAGCACGACCCCGTACCGGGCCTGGAACACCTGATCGCCCACGCGGACCCGGCCGGGCCCGTCGAGCCGGCCGCTGCCCCGGACGAACCGGCCGCCCTTGACGACGAAGCGGTCCACCGCCACCTTGTCGTCCCAGGTGTCGGTGGCCTCCTCCCGGATCCGCTTCGCCACCGGCGCCCAGTCAGGCTGGACCTGCGCCGCGCCGGCGAGCTCGTTGACCCGGCGCGCCTCGGCGAGGGCGTTCGCCGCCCGGATCATCATCTTGCTCGGGATGCAACCCCAGTAGGGGCACTCCCCGCCGACCAGGTCCCGCTCGATCCCGACGACGGTGAGACCGGCCTCGGCGAGTCGCCCGGCCACCTCCTCGCCGCCGACCCCGAGCCCGACGACGACCACGTCCACCAGTTCCGGCTCCGCCATCCCGCCAGCATTCCGCACCGGCGAAGGGTCGGCCACCGCACCCACCGGAATTCCCGCGCTCGTAACACCTCCGACCCCCTACGGTGGCCGGATGCACCCACGCTTCGCCCCGGTCCGGGACTGCTTCCACGACCTGTTCGCCGGCGGCCGGGAGACCGGCGCCGCGCTGACCGTCTGGTACGACGGCGCCCCGGCGGTCGACCTGCTGGGCGGGCCGGCCTGGCGGCCGGACACCCTGGTGAACGTCTACTCGGTCGGCAAGCCGGTGGCCGCGCTGTGCCTGCTGATGCTGGTCGACCGGAGGCGGGTCGACCTCGACGACCCGGTGGCCGCGCACTGGCCGGAGTTCCGCACCCCGGCGACGGTCCGGCAGGTGCTCAGCCACACCGCCGGGCTGCCGGCGTTCCCGGTTCCCAGGCCGGCGGAGGCGGTCGCCGACTGGGCACTGCTCTGCGCCGACCTGGCCGCCGCCGAGCCGGACTGGGCGCCGGGCACCGTCGCGGGCGAGCACGCCTGGACGTACGGGCACCTGGTGGGCGAGCTGGTCCGCCGGGTGGACGGCCGGTCGGTGGGCCGGTTCCTGGCCGAGGAGATCGCCGCACCGTGGCGCCTCGACCTGGGCTTCGGGCTCGGTCCGGCGGACCAGCGGCGGTGCGCCGACCTGACGTACGCCGATCCGGGGTGGCCGACCCGGATGCTGGGCGAGCCGGGGTCGCTGCGCGCCCGGGCGCTGGGCAACCCGGCCGGCGGCCTGGACCTGGCGGTGGTGAACAGCCCGCTGTGGCGGGGCGCGGAGGTGCCGGCGGTCAACCTGCACGCCACCGCCGCCGCCCTGGCCCGCCTGTACGCGGGCCTGCTGGCCGGCGGCACCCTGGACGGAGTACGCCTGTTCAGCCCCGAGCTGGTCGCCGAGGCGACCCGGGTCCAGTACGACGGCCCGGACCTGGTGCTGGACCGGCGGGCGTCCTGGACGCTGGGCATGCAGTGGGAGCCCGACGGCAGCTGGGGCATGGGCGGGATCGGCGGCAGCAGCGCCTGGGCCGATCCCGAGCGCGGCTACACCTTCGCGTACGCCACCTCCCGACTCGCCGAGCACGACCGGGTGGACGACCTGGTGGAGGCGCTGCACTCCTGCCTCTGACCGTCCACCCGGCGCCCGGGTTCAGCCCACGGCGACCGGGGTCCGGGCCGGCCCGGGGATCACCACCGGCGCACCGGTCGGGGCGAGCAGGGCCCGCGCGGCCACCGCCAGCCGCTGCCGCCGGGGTACCACGGCGCGCCGCGCGAAGACGTCGTAGTCCTGGGCGGCCACCTCGTCGAGGATCCCGCCGTACAGCGCGTACGCGGTCCGCATGCAGGCCTGCGAGGCGGGGGCGAGCAGCGTGATGCCCGGTGCGGCGGCCGCGTAGTGGGCCTGCGCGCGGGTCACCTCGTACTCGATCAGCTCCCGGATCCTCGGCGTGGCGCGGCCCAGCGCCTTCGCCGCGAACAGGTCGTCCCGGGTGACGTCGAACCTGGCCAGGTCCTCGTCGGGCAGGTACGTCCGGCCGCGGTCCAGGTCCTCGGCGACGTCCCGGATGAAGTTGGTGAGCTGGAAGGCGACGCCGAGTTGCCGGGCCGGCTCGCGGGCGGCCGCCGGGGCGCTGCTGCCGAGGATCGGCAGCATCATGGTGCCGATGACAGCGGCCGACCCCTCCATGTAGTCGAGCAGATCGTCGTAGCTCGGGTACGACATGACCGTCAGGTCCATCGCCATGCTGTTGAGAAACGACGCGAAGTCGGCCCGGTCCAGGTCGAAGACGGCGATGGTGTGCAGCACGGCGGGGAGGAGCGGGTCGTCGACCGGCTCGCCGCGCAGCCCGACGACGAAGCGCGCGGACCACTCGTCCAGCCGGGCGGCGCGCTCGGCCATCGGCAGGTCTTCGGTCCGGTCCACGATCTCGTCGGCGTACCGCGTGAATCCGTACAGGGCGTGCACATGCCGCCGTTTCCAAGCCGGGAGGAGACGGGTGGCGAGATAGTAGGTGCGCCCGTGGCGTTTGTGCAGCTCCTGGCAGCGGGCGTAGGCAGCGGTGAGATCCGTGTCCACCGGCCCTCCTCGAAATCCGACGCAGCAATCGACGCAACTCGTAACCCTAGGGTACGCTCGCCGACATGGCCAACGACGCAGTTGCCGCCGACGCCCTCCGCGTCGCGCAGGCACAGCCGGGAGCGACGGACGATCCGGTCCGCGACGTGCTGGCCGCGTTCACCAAGGACCTGATCAAGGGGGTCGACGACACGCTCGCGGCGTTCCTGGCCGCCGAGGTCGACTCGCTCACCGAGATCGACGCGGCGATGGGTGGCTTCGCCGCGGCGGCCCGCGACTGCGTGCTGGCCGGTGGAAAGCGGGTCCGCTCGACCTTCGCCTACTGGGGGTGGCGCGGGGCGGTCGGCGACGACGAGTCGCTGCCGTCGGTGCTGCCGGCGCTCGCCGCGCTGGAGCTGCTGCACACGTTCGCGCTGGTGCACGACGACGTGATGGACGCCTCCGACACCCGACGCGGCCTGCCCACCGCGCACCGGGCCGCCGCCGCCCGGCACCGGGCCGCCGGCCACGCGGGCGACCCGGACCGGTTCGGCGCCGCGGTGGCCGTGCTCATCGGCGACCTCTGCATGGTCTGGGCCGACCGGCTGCTGGCGCACGCCACCGTGCCGCCCAGCCGGCTGCTCGACGTCCGGCGCTGCTACGACCAGATGCGGATCGAGACCGTCGCCGGGCAGTACCTCGACGTGCTCGGTGAGAACGACGCGGCGAACTGGTCGGTGGACCGGGCGCTGCGGGTGGCCCGCTACAAGACGGCCAGCTACACCGTGCAGCAACCGCTGCGCTTCGGCGCCTGCCTGGCCGGCGTCGCCACCGACGCGCCGCTGATCGCCGCGTACGCCCGCTACGGCCTGGCCGTCGGCGAGGCGTTCCAGCTTCGCGACGACCTGCTCGGGGTCTACGGTGACCCGGCCACCACCGGCAAGCCGGCCGGCGACGACCTGCGCACCGGCAAGCCCACCGCGCTGCTCATGCTGGCCCGGCAGCTCGCCGACCCGACCCAGCGCCGGGCGCTGGACCGGGCCGGCTCGGTCACCGGGGCAGGCGAGGTGGCCCGGCTGGCCGAGGTGGTCGCCGACACCGGGGCGGCCGTCCGGGTCGAGCGGATGATCTCCGACCGGGTGGCCGAGGCGCTGACCGCGCTGGACACCGCGTCGATCGACGAGACCGCCCGCACCGCGCTGACGGGCCTCGCCACCGCGGCCACCACGCGGCGGGCATGAGGGGCGACTCTGTGAAGGAGGTGGTCACGTGCGGACCGTGAACGGACGTACCGACCGGGTGGTGGTCGTGGGCGCGGGCCTGGGTGGGCTGGCGTGCGCGCTGCACCTGGCCGGAACCGGCCGGCAGGTGACCGTCCTGGAACGCGAGCCGGTGCCCGGCGGCCGGGCCGGCCGGCTCAGCGTCGACGGGTACGAGTTCGACACCGGCCCGACCGTGCTCACCATGCCCGGGCTGATCGCCGAGGCGCTGGGCGCGGTCGGCGAGGAGCTGTCCGACTGGCTCGACCTGACCCCGCTCGACCCGGCCTACCGGGCGTACTACCCGGACGGCTCGACGCTGGACGTCATCACCGACACCACCCGGATGGCGGCCGAGATCTCGCGGGTCTGCGGCGCCCGGGAGGCCGACGGCTACCTGCGTTTCGTCGACTACGCGCGCCGCCTGTGGGAGCTGGAACGGAACGACTTCATCGAGCGCAACCTGGACGCGCCGACCGACCTGCTCACCGGGAACCTGCTGAAGCTGGTGGCCGGCGGGGCGTTCCGGCGACTCCAGACGAAGATCAACCAGTTCTTCCAGGACCTGCGTACCCAGCGGATCTTCTCCTTCCAGGCGATGTACGCCGGCCTGGCGCCGCACGACGCGCTGGCCATCTACGCGGTCATCGCGTACCTCGACTCGGTGGCCGGGGTGTGCTTCCCGCGCGGCGGCATCCACGCGCTCTCCCGGGGGATGGCCGGCGCGGCCGAGAAGCACGGCGTGCAGATCCGGTACGGCACCACGGTGAGCCGGGTGGAGACCGCCCACGGCCGGGCCACCGGGGTGCTGACCGTCGACGGCGAGTTCGTCCCTGCCGACGTGGTGGTGCTCAACCCGGACCTGCCGGTCGCCTACCGGGACCTGCTCCCCCCGACCCCGGCGCGGAAGCTCACCTACTCACCCTCCTGCGTGGTGCTGCACGTCGGTTCCAGGCAGGGCTACGCGAAGATCGCCCACCACAACATCCACTTCGGACGGTCCTGGCGGGGCACGTTCGACGAGGTGATCCGGCGGGGCGAGCTGATGACCGACCCGTCGCTGCTGGTGACGAACCCCAGCCGGACCGACCCGTCGGTCGCCCCGGCCGGCCGGCACACCTACTACGTGCTCGCCCCGGTGCCGAACCTCCACCGGGCGCCGTTCGACTGGCGCGGGGACCTCAGCCGCCGCTACGCCGACCAGCTCGTCGACACCCTCGAGGAGCGCGGCTACGTCGGCTTCGGCGACGGCGTCGAGGTGCTGCGCGCGATCACCCCCGCCGAGTGGGAGGAGCAGGGGATGGCCGCCGGCACGCCGTTCGCCGCCGCGCACAGCCTCTTCCAGACCGGCCCGTTCCGCCCGTCGAACCTGCACCGCACGCTGGACAACGTGGTCTTCGTCGGCTCCGGCACCCAGCCCGGCGTGGGCGTACCGATGGTCCTCATCTCCGGCAAGCTCGCCGCTTCCCGCATCACGGGCGGCTCCCGGTGAGCGCGAGGAGCAGCGCGGAGCCGAGCCCCGCAGTCGTGGACGAAAGGCGGTGCCGGCCATGACCGCCCGTGAGGAACACCTGGTCGAGCTGGTCGACGACGCCGGGAGTCCGGTCGGCGAGACCACCGTCGCCGCCGCCCACCAGCCCCCCGGCCGGCTGCACCGCGCCTTCTCGGTGCTGCTCGTCGACCCCGCCGGCCGGGTGCTGCTCCAGCGCCGGGCCGCCGCCAAGACCCGGTTCCCGCTGCGCTGGGCCAACTCCTGCTGCGGCCACCCGCAGCCGGGCCAGTCGCTGGTCGAGGCCGCCAACCGCCGGCTCCGCGAGGAGCTGGGGGTCGAGCCGGTCGCCCTCACCGAGATCGGGGTGTACGTCTACTACGCCGAGGACCCGGCCACCGGCCGCGTCGAATTCGAGTACGACCACGTCCTGCGCGCCGACGTGCCGGCCGAGCTGCCCACCCTGCCCGACCCCGACGAGGTGGCCGAGCTGCGCTGGGTCGACCCGGCCGAGCTGGCGGCCGACCTCGACGTCGACCCCCGCGCGTACGCGCCCTGGCTGGGCGGGGTGGTGCACCGGCTGCGGCAGTCCGGGCACCCCGCGCCGGGCACCCCCGGCGCCGCCCCGATCCCGCCCGGCGTCCCGGCGGATGAGGCGTCGGAGCGGTCGGGTGGCCGATGAGGCGCTGAGCGCGGGGGCCGTCGCGCGTGGGCTGGGCGTCGCGGTCACCACGCTCCGCACCTGGCACCAGCGCTACGGTCTCGGCCCCAGCGAGCACGTACCGGGGCGCCACCGGCGCTACACGCCGGCCGATCTCGCCCGGCTGGAGATCATGCGACGGCTCACCGCCGAGGGGGTGGCCCCGGCCGAGGCGGCCCGCTGGGCCCGGCAGACGCCGCCGGGGAGCGTCCTCGACGTCGCCGGGCCGCGGGTCCGGCCGGGCGCCGCCCGGGACGGCGGCGGGATGACCGTCCCGGTCGGCCGGGCCGGGCCGGTCGCCCGGGGGCTGGCCCGGGCCGCCATGCGGCTGGACGCGGTCGCCATCGGCGAGACCATCGCGCACGCCCTCGCCACCGACGGAGTGGTCGCCACCTGGGACGGGGTGCTGCGCCCGGTCCTCGTCGGAATCGGTGACCGGCACGCCGCCACCGGCGGGCTGATCGAGGTGGAGCACCTGGTGTCCCGGTGCGTCTCGGAGGCGTTCGCGGCGGCGGCCCGGTCGCATCCGGTCACCGGCCCGGCCCGGATCCTGCTCTCCTGCGCCGACGAGGAGCAGCACAGCCTGCCGCTGGAGGCGCTGGGCGCAACCCTGGCCGAGGCCGGGGTGGGCTACCGGATGCTCGGTGCCCGGGTGCCGGTGGCGGCGCTGGTCGAGGCGGTCAACCGGACCGGGCCGGCCGCCGTCGTGGTGTGGTCGCACACCCGGGCCACCGCCGACCCCGACCAGCTCTCCGCCCTCCTCGCGGCGCCCCGCCGGCCCCTGCTGGTGCTCGCCGCCGGCCCGGGCTGGCCGGCCGACGCACTGCCCGCCGGGGTGGTCCGCCCGGTCGACCTGACCGAGGCGCTCTCGCTGGCGCGGGCCGTACGCGACTCGTTGGATCAGTCGACAACGGACTGACCGCCCCTCCCGGTCCCGGGCCGCGTCCCGTACCGTCGGGGCGTCCGCGTACCCCGACCCCTCTTCGGGAGCGTCAATGCGTCCACGCTCCGCGCTTGCGTTCGGCCTCAGCCTGGTCCTGTTACTGGCCGGTTGCGCCGACCCCGCCCGCAACCCGTCCCAGGCCGGCGGCCCGCCGCCCTCGGCCGCCGCCACCCCGCCGGCGTCGAAGCCGACCGCCTCGCCGCGACCCACCCGCACCACCCCGCCGAAGCCCCGGTTGCGGCCGCTGCCCACCACGCTCCCCGCCGGTCTGCACCGCAGCAGCGGCGACCGGGGCGTGGCGCTGACCTTCGACGACGGGCCGGACCCGCGGTGGACGCCCCGGCTCCTCGACCAGTTGCGGGCCGCCCACGTCACCGCGACGTTCTGCCTGATCGGCAGCCAGGCGAAGCGCTACCCGGAGCTGGTGGCCCGGATCGCCCGGGAGGGGCACCAGCTCTGCAACCACAGCTGGCACCACGACATCAACCTCGGGCGGCGACCGGTGGCGGAGATCCGAGCCGACCTGGTCCGCACCGACAAGGCGATCCGGGCGGCCGTGCCGAACGCCAAGATCCCGTACTACCGGCAGCCCGGGGGCCGGTGGACCCCGGAGGTGGTGGCGGTGGCCCGCCAGCTCGGGATGCGCTCGCTGCACTGGAGCGTCGACCCGCAGGACTGGGACCACCCCACCGCGAAGACGATCGCGAAACGGGTGGCGTCCGCGGTGCGCCCCGGCGCGATCGTGCTGATGCACGACGGAGGCGGCGACCGGCGGCCCACGCTGGCCGCCTGCCAGCACCTGATCCCCGACCTGAACCGCCGGTACGGGATCTCCCGGCTCCGCTGACACCGCCCCTGAACTGCGGTTTTACCCGCCGGTGTGCCCCCTGCCATACCGGTTTGGTCCACCGCCCGGCCATCACGTATGCTTTCCAAGCCTCCGGCGGGGCCGGATGGGAGCAAGTCCGCTTGAAGTTGCGAATGTGCAATGATGGCGGGGCCGCCCTCATCGTCTAGCGGCCCAGGACGCCGCCCTTTCAAGGCGGTAGCACGGGTTCGAATCCCGTTGGGGGCACGGTCCGGCTTCGGCCGGATGCAACAGAGCTAGGTCCTGTGGAGCAGTTGGAGTGCTCGCCGCCCTGTCAAGGCGGAGGTCGCGGGTTCAAGTCCCGTCAGGACCGCAAGCGCTGACGCCGCGCGAATGCTGCGCGGCGTTCTGCGTATCGGAGCGTGTGACCCTTCCGGCGGACAACCCGCCTGCCGGGTAGCATGAGCCGAGCAGCACGGCCAGGTAGCTCAGTTGGTACGAGCGTCCGACTGAAAATCGGAAGGTCGGCGGTTCGACCCCGCCCCTGGCCACATAGCCTTTCGCCGGGCTACAGGAGCGCCGACCAGCGGAAACGCCGGTCGGCGCTCCGCTTTTGCGGACCCGTACGTGTCATCGGATGTCCGTTTCGTCACCGCGCTGACGGCAGTCTGACGACAACGACTCCTTGCTGATGCGCTCGTCGAGCCTCGCCAGCGCTCGGTACTTCTCCTCTAGCGATGTGTGCGCGTAGATCGTCATGGTGACATCCAGCGCGGAGTGGCCCGCGATCTCCCGGACCTCCTGACCTCCGTCACCACCGAGGCGGCCACGGACCCGCCAGAGCTGACCGTCGGAGACCAGCCAGATATCCCCGCCGGGCCATGCGACCCCACGCACCGTTCCAGTAGCGACCATGTACCTCCACCCCCAGCACCCTAGTCGTACACACGTTCGACCGACCGGCTGTCGGCGTGTCGGGTCTTAGGACCTCCGTGACAGATCAGTCTCGGGACCTGGGTGACACGTGCGGCTAGATCGCCGCTTACTGGCAGCCGTGGGAGAGGGTGGAGACGGCCAGGAGGGTGTGTGGGTCAAACCAGGTCGTCCAGGACTGGCCTGCCTCGGTGCGGACCTCAATCTCGTGGTCGCTTAGGAATCGAGCGGTACCGAAGGTTTCCTCGGGGCCAACCCGATCGAACGGCGTGGCGAAACATGCGAGGTCCTGGTTGGCTTCCCGGCTCCCCAGCCCGGCCCGTGACCGGATCCGCAGGATAGCGAAGCCCGTCATGAAGTCCCTGGGCTGGAGGAGGACCACCTCGAACGAACCTCCTGGGGAAACGGCTACAACCTGGGTATCGCCGTCTGACCCGAAGCCGAAGAGCGACGCCGCGGTCGAAAACTGGAAGCAACTCAAATCCATCACCAACGCCAAGACGGTCGCGACCATAGCCACCGCCCGCGCCAGCGCTGGCCGCAGAACAAGCCACGCCGCGACGCCGAGCAGCACCGGCACGGCGATCACTACTGTTGCCACGACTGGCGTGCGGCCGAACGGCATCAGGTGTACGTAGTGCCATGGATTGCGTCGGGCAACGAACACGGCTGGCACCGCAACGACGACCAGGCCGGTGAGCACGATTGCCATCACGCGCCGACGGACGACGTTCGTCGGTCGCTGCTCAATTCCCCGCTCGATCATTCGCTCATCGTGGTTGATCGCCGAGACCCCGGCCACCCCAAGCTAAGTGTCACCCGGGTCCTGATACCGAATCTGTCACGCAGGTCCCGAGACCGGACAGTTGCCGAGTTCCACTTGATCCGTTACAGATCGGCTTCACTTGAAGGGTGACAGTCGGCCGGATCTCTCCTGTTCTGCTGTCACAGTGCGTAACCGGCGTGCTGTGTTATCGCCGGGGGTAGCGATCCTCGATGCCGGTCAAGACGCCCGGTCAGCGGCATGAGGGTGCGTTGACCCGACCGCGGCAGCTGCGGTGGACTCAGTCCCACCAGAGGGCAACCGCAAGCCGCCGCCGCGCCGCATGTGCGTAAAAGTCGCGCAGCGCGGCGAGATGCCGATGCAGGTACGGCCGTGGGTGGCCGTCGAACTCATGCATTCCGATGCTCAGCAGTGCAGACGTGGCATCCTCCGACAGGGCGGCCAGCACTGCCTCCGGCTCGACCTGTCCGAGCAACGTCCCAACATCAGCAACGACGTCAGGTTCGAGCGCCGTCACCGGATGCTCCCACACCGTGTCTTCGCCGTCGCGGTACGCCGGATTGATCTCCGCGTCGCCGTCGAGCCCGCGTTGTAGCGCGACAACAATCGACGTACTGACCTGCGCTAGTTCGAAGACGCGGATAAGCGGATTCGGTGCCCAATCGAGGTCCAGGTAGTCCGACGAGGGAAGGAGCTCGAACGAACAGAGCTTGTTCAACTCCTCGACGGAGCTGCAGCACGCGGCAAGCTGCCCGGGCGAGAGTCGTGCCAGTTGCTGCGTTACGGCCACGCCCTGGAGTTTCCCAGACCGTAGATCGCCACTGCCCCGCCGGACGTACTCATCTCGGCACGTCCGGAAGGCCACTGGGCCAGCTCGGCGTGACGCTGCGTAGCGCGCGGATCGCGGCAGATCCGGATACCTGATCTTGACGGTCGGTCACCCAGCGAGCCGGCGGCATGCGCTCCGGCTGTGTGGCAATCCCGCCTGCTTGAAGACGAGCCCGCAGCTCCCGTTTGTCGCGTCCCAAAGCGTGTCGTTCGCGACCAGCGCCCGAAGCAGCGCATGCTGCGGATCGGTCAATGGCCGACGCTTCCCGTACGGCTTCGGGAAAGCGAAGCGCACCAACGCGCCCCAGCCGTCGTCGAAGCCTGCCCAACTGTCCCGACTGGCCACCTGGCACGCAGCCGCGGCGATCTCGTTGAAGTCGGCGGCGACTCGGATCGCTGCGGCGACGAGCTCGAACTGGTGCAGGCCCGGCGGCGGCGGTTCCGCCAGCGCTTCCAAGATCAGCTCCCGGCTCTGCGGATCGTCCTTGTGTGCCAGCGCGGCCTGGAGCCGGACCCCCGGGTCCGGATCGGTGACCCGGTCGCGGAGGTCGACACCGAGCTGGCCGAGGCAGCCCATCCACTCCGCCTGCAGCCCGGCCCCTCGCTCCGACCACTCCAGGATGAGGACCGCCAGTTCCTCCCGCCGGTCCGCCAGGGACGGCATCTGCGCGATCGCCACGAGATTCTCCGCGCAGAACAGGGCCCGGTCCGGCGGGGATGCCACGAGCAGCGAAAGCACCACCGGGTACGCCTGTGCCACGGCGTCGGCGAGGTCCGGCAGTATCTCGGCGAAGTAGCGATCGTCAGCGAGGTGGGTCACGCTCAGGGCCGCGTCGCCGAGGAACTCCAGGAGCGGTTCGACGGTGTCCGGGTGGGCCCGCCCTTCGGCGAGCAGCGCGGTCACGGCCCGGATGGCCGGCGCGGTCGCCGTCTCGGGGAAACCCTGGTGCAGCACCGCGATGTCGAGGTGGTCCAGCGCGGCGGCTCGGGCCTCGGCGTCGCCGAACTCCAGCGCGTCCAAATGCGTCGGGGTGTCGGTCGCCTGGCCGTACGCGTGCCCGAGCCGATCCCAGTCAACCGGCATTACGGCGTCGTCCGCATTCCGCGAGCCAGCGGGAAGTAGAGGCCTCGCTCTCGCCGGATGCCCGTATCGACAGCAGATAGCAACAGGCCGACGCCGCCCGCCGCATGTACGGCGAGCGGCATGGCGCCGCCGGAGAGGTGACCAACGATCATCAGCTTCACCCCGGCGACTCTACGGTGGCCAGCATGTATGCCTACCCATGCCGTGATGACGTGCACCGTTCTCGACAGCTCCGCATGCTGAGCCACGGCGGAGAGCACTGCGGTGCGTAACGGCACGCCGCACGCATCGGCGGCATAGACACCCCTGCGTTGGGCCCGGGCGCACTACGCTTGGAGGCCGGCCTGCCCAACGCGCGGCGCCGGTATCGCGCGTCACTGAACCCAGGGGTGGCAGCACCGTTCGAGTCGGGCCAGGCTCCGGGGAGCCCGCTCATGATGAGCGGGCTCCCGAAAACGGCCCAGGGAGGGGCCCAACCGTCAACTGCAACCGCGCGGATCGCGGCAATTGCGGATGCTCGGGGCCAGCTTGGTGGATCTAGAATCGTCGTCCATGCCCGACAGGATGTGGTCCCTGGCCGAGTTCCGCTTCGACGAGGCGATCGAGGCTGCCGAGGTATACCTCGACAGCGGGACAGGTTTGGAGCTGATGGCCCGGGACGAGGCGATCGCGTTCGCCCACGAGCGGGGGGCCAATCTCGTGGCTTCGGGGCCCCCTGCCGGCGAGGCGGCTCCCTCGTGCGATGTGGCGAAGGTAAGCCTGCCGCTGCGTTGGGAGCGGGTCCCGCTCGATGAGCCAGCGGCCGACGAGCGGCTGTGGTTCGAGGCCCCCTGCGGCAGGCGCGACGTCCTCGTCGGTAACGGCCACACGTTCGTTGGGCGGATGGCAGCGTGGTGTCCCCACGAGGGCGTGGGCTACAACGTCTCGCGCGCCGAGATGGGGGCAATGTCGGAGGAGGCCCGCTACTTTGTCGCCGGTTTCCTGGCAGGCAACGAGCCCGGGTACCCGGCTGAAGCCGACGGCGAGACTGACGAGGCCGATCTGGCCGCCTGGCGGGCCGCCACCGCCCGATTCCGGCGCACGGGATCCTGGTATGGCCGCTGGGGAACGTGCCAGGTGTGCGGGTGTGTCCTGCTGCCGGACACCGCCGACGACCGGTGCCACGAGCACTCGTCCGCCGGCTGAGCCTCGTTACGCCAGGAACCGCGGGGGTCGCGGCATGTGAGCGCGGTGGATCTGTGCGGCATGCCGCAGGCCCCTTGTCTGATAGCTCTATCGTGACCCTCGCCGGTCGATGTGGCCGGGTTCTGTTTGGGGAGTGTGCGGTGGGTCGGCGGTCGGTCGAGTGGCACGACAACGGCGCGCTGGTGTGGACCTGGCGCCTGACGCTGATCGTGTCGGGTGTTGGGCTCGCGCTGTTGGGTGTTGCGGTGGTGTTGTGGGCGACCCGCACCCCGGCCGAGGTGGCCCGTGGGGACGCGGGATACGGACTCCCAGCAACGTTCGGCGCGGTCGCCCTGATCGTGGCGGTTGCCGGGCGGATCAGCTCAGCAAGTGCGTTGCGCTACCGCAACTCGTCTCTTCCACCGGTACCAGCACCGTCCGCGGCGGTACACCACGTCGAGGCGCGGTCATGCTCGGTGCACCGCCGCAGCGGAATCGCCTATCTGATGATGGCTATCACTGGTGGTGGGCTCGTCTTGGCCGCTCTCGTTAACTGGGACACCCAACCCCGCCTGGGCAGCCTGCTCGAACTGGTGCTGGCGGCCGCCTGTGCCGCTGGCTGCTACCTGGCCGGGCCGGCGGCCCGGTTCGTCATGACACCCCGGCACCTGCACATCGACACAGCGCTGCACCGGATCAGCGTGCCCCGTCACCTGCTCGGTCAGTTCTCCCGCCGCGGTGTCGAGGTCCGTCTCGACTTGACCAATGGCGACCACGTGTACTTCCGGGTCGACTCACCGCTGTGGGACCTGCGTGGGGGTCAGTACCGTACCAATGGCCGCTGCCAGGTGCGCACGGTCGAACGGATCGTCGCGATGCTGGGCGAGGTACCGCCCACCACTCACACCGATGACGCGGTTGTCACCACCAGCCGGGTCGGCATGATCGCTCTCGCGGTCGGGGCCGGAATACTGTCGGCCGCAGCTATCGTCCTGATCGCGATCACAGCGCGATTAGGACATTGAGCGTGTCCAAGCAACCAGCCACACGCCGAAGTCATTCGGCCTCGGCTCGACGCACTCTCATCGACAGATCCGGATACCTCTGCGAGGTGCGTTGCTTCAAGACGGACGGCGGGTGGGTTGCTGCGTGTGGGCGACTCATGCTGGGCCGCCTGGAGCGTCAGGCAGCGTGAACCAGCGGCCTCCAATCACCTCGCGTAGGTGACCCTCGCTGGCGAGGTGGGTACAGGCCGCGATGATGTCGTCATGGCTGTAGCCGTCATCGGCGGCTTCGTTGAGGAACCAGCGGATTCGCCAGGCGTCGAATGCTTCAACCTCGCGCCCGAGCAAGGGATCGGTGACCAGGTCGACGTCGACCTCCCTGCCGTCGGAGCTGATTATCCGGCACCCCGCGCCGTGGACGGTGTACTCGATCCCGCTGCGGGTGAGGCCCTCCCAGGACAGCTCCCGGTGAGCGGACCGCTGCCAGAAGATCCGCGATGTCTGCGATGGGGAACAAATCGGCGAGTAGCCGACCACGTAAATCGTGCAGGGCAGCGGCGAAGCGCCGAACGGCGTCAACCGACGAAGCATCCCGGGCCATGTGCCCCAGTATGAGCGTCCTGCCCATAGGTGTGATCAGCCCCGCAGGGTCACCGGACATCCGCATGTCGGCAAGACTGCGCAACGAGTGACACCGCACGTCCCGTCACGGACCGTGACGCCCGTGTCGGCGGCATGAGAGCGTGGTATTCCTGCACCGGGCGACCGGCTTCGCGTACGCCCGCTGGCGCGGGGGTGTGTATAGCCGCCACCTCGGGGGCCAGGCGATAATCCCCGTGTGCTCGCGCCGTATGGAGAACACTCGGCCTGGGCTCGCATCGTCCTAGACGCGAGCGTCGGCGCCTTCGCGGTGGGCGAGGTTTCGCAGGCGCTCCGCGTACGGCACGGCGCGACCCGTATCAATCTGCGCGCGGAGATACTGTTCCGGGCGATGTTCTTCGGTGGAATCCTGCTGCTACCTGCCGGACGAGCGGTCACACCCGGCGCCACGATCGGCGGCCCGTGGCTGTTCGCGCTCGGGGTTGTGATCGGGTGGCTCGGCCTGCTGCTGCGTTGGTGGTCCTTCGTGACCTTAGGGAAGTACTTCACCGTAGTAGTGAAGACCAGTGAAGACCAGCCCGTCGTGGATAGCGGTCCGTACCGGGTGCTGCGGCACCCGAGTTACACAGGCCTGCTGCTCGCCTTCGCCGGGTGCGGCCTGATGTTGGGGAACTGGGTCAGCACTGCCGCCGCGGTGGTCGTGATCTCGATCGCTCTCATCTATCGACTTCGGATCGAGGAGCGCGCCCTGATCGCTGAGCTTGGCAACCGCTACCGAGACTTTGCAGCAAGCCGTGCTCGCCTAATTCCCCACGTCTGGTGACTTCCGGAGTCGGTCGCAAACAACCTCGCAATATCAACTTGACTTAGCGCGGCGGGATGACGCGTTCTCTCATCGGCACGTCCGGACGTCCCTCGGGACGCCGGCGGTCACGCTCCGCAACGCGCCGTCTGCGGCAGATGCGAGCACGCGTAAGCCTGGACTCACCGTCGAAGCTCGGCCACCTCGCCCAGCCGCTCGAGCTTGTGCGGGTTGCGGATCGCGTAGATTTGGGTGACCCGGCCGTCCTCGATGACGAACGACACGGCCGTGTCGTTCTCGCCGCCGGGGTCGATGCGCGCCGCGATGCCGCCGTTGAGGTCGACGATGAAAGCCCTGGCGCCGGGCGCGACCTCGGCGAAGCGGGCCATCACCGGGGCGAGCTTCTCGGCCCCGCGGACCGGCTTCGGGATTGTCGGGGCCAGGCCGCCGCCGTCGCCCACGACGAGCACGTCGGGAGCCAGCACCTTGAGCAGTCCGGGCACGTCGCCGGTGGTCAGCGCTGCGAGGAACCGCTCGACCACCTGCTCCTGCTCGGTGCGGCTTACCGACATCCGCGGCCGGCGCGCCGCCACGTGCTTGCGGGCCCGCGTCGCGATCTGGCGCACCGCCGCCGGCGACTTGTCCAGCGCCTCGGCGATCTCGTCGTACGGCACGTCGAAGACCTCGCGGAGCACGAAGACCGCGCGCTCCGTCGGTAGCAGCGTCTCGAGTACCGCCAGCATGGCGATCGACACGCTCTCCGCAAGCTCGACGTCCTCGGCAACGTCCGGGCTGGTCAGCACGGGCTCGGGCAGCCACTCGCCCACGTACTCCTCGCGCTGCCGCGCGAGCGTGCGCAGCCGGTTGAGGCAGAGCCGGGTCACGATCCGCACGAGGTACGCCCGGGGGTCCCGGACCTCGCAGCGCTCGGCGTCGACCAAGGCTGCCCACCGCAGCCAGGTCTCCTGCACCACGTCCTCGGCGTCGGCGACCGAGCCGAGCATCTCGTAGGCGACGGTGAACAGCAGGCTGCGGTGGGCGACGAAGGGGTCCTCGCTCATGACGCGGACGCTACTCCCGGTCGCTCGGCCAGCGGCCTTAAGCCGCACGCGGCGGCGAAGCCGTCGGACTCGATGCCGAGCGCCACGTTGCCACGCGTGCTCATGTTCGCGAATGCGATCACCGAGGTGAGCTCGACCACGGCGGGAGGTCCCAGCACGGCGTGCAGCCGGTCCACCAGCTCGTCGGTCACGGTCGGCGGTGTCTGGCTCATCGCCTCGGCGTACTCCAGGACGTCCCGCTCCAGCGGGGTGAAGACGTCCGCCTCCCGCCACCGCGGGATCTCGCGCGCCTTCTCCACGTCGAGCCCCTTGTTGCGGGTCTCGAAGTAGTTGAAGTCCAGGCACCATGTGCAGCCGACTAGCGACGCGACCGCCATGTGGGCGAACGACTTCAGGTTCTCGTCGCAGGCGTCCCACTTCTGCAGCTTGCCGCCGAGGCCGAAGCTGGCGAACAGCACCTTGGGGTTGTGCCAGTAGACGCCCACCGCCGTCGGCACCTTGCCCATTTTCTTCTCGATCATCCGCTTGATCAGCGCTCCCTTGACGCCGGTGATCTCGGCCGGGGGGATGCGGGTCGTGTGCTCCATGTCTCCTCCTGTGTCGGTGGCTGTGCCTACGGGTTGGTAGGTCGTCACGCCATGGAGACACCGGCCGGGCCGCGGATGTGACATCGAGCGGGAGAAACGGCTGGTCTGTTCGTCGTAGACGGCGTCGGTGTCCATCGTGGTCCAGGCGTCCTCGGGGATCGAGGAGATCGCGGTCTTGACCTTGGCGCCCAAGCGCACGGTGACCGAGACGTCCGCGCCCGACTTGAGTGCCGCGGCCGGGGCGCAGCGGAATGATCTTCCGTACGGGCGAGCGGAACGCGGCAGATGTGCGCACCGGATCAAGCCGAGGATTCCGAGACCGGCCGGCTTCGCAGTTGCCGGTCGGCCGGATGATCAAGTGGTTGCCGAGTTGAGCCGCGCCGGTCCTGAGCATCAGCCAGGGCTGAGCTTCAGTTCACAGGCGGCGCCCAGGTAGGGCGTCTGATCAGGCAGAACGGGTGGCCGGCCGGATCGGCGTAAACGTGATCGCCGGGCAACCGCCGCGCGCCCAGCGCGAGCACTGCCGCGCCCGCCGCGGCCTGGTCGTCAACCATCACGTCGAGGTGCATCTGCTGCGGCACTGCTGGCTCCGGCCACGTCGGCGGCGTCAGGTCGGCGGCGCGCTGGAACGCCAGCCCGGACGCCGACGTGCTGGCCGACACAACGACGAAGTCCTCGTCCGCGTAGGTGATCGGGTCGCCGAGGACTTCGCTCCAGAACCGCGCCTCGACCATCGGATCCGGGCAGTCGACGATCAGATGGTGGAGCCGTCCAAACGACATAGCGGCCACCTCCTTCGTGGTCAGGCCCGGGGCCAGCACGGTCAGTATGGCCGCTTCCGGCGCAAGCGAAGCACCCGGATGCCGGGTGACGTCGCGCGAGGGAGCGAGGACTCAGCGGGCGATCACCGGCTCGGCCGAGGGCCGCCACTCCCGCCTGATCAGTCCGTAGACCCACGAGTCAGAGACCTCGCCGTTCACGATGCAGTCTTCCCGCAACGTCCCTTCACGCACGAACCCGAGCTTCTCCAGCACGCGGGCAGATGCCTCGTTGCGTGTATCCGTCTCAGCCTGGACGCGATTCAGGTCCAGCGTGTCGAATGCCCACCGCAGCAAAACGTGCGCGGCCTCCGTCGCGTAGCCGTGGCCCCACGCTGCATCATCGAAGCAGTAGCCCAGCGATGCGCTGCGGTAGTCCGGATTCCACCGGTTCAGGCTGCACCAGCCGATGAACGCCCCGTCGGAGACACGATCCACGGCCGGCCGCGCCCCGGTGCCCCCCTCTGCCATCTGCCGGCAAGCCGTGATGAACCGCTCGGCGCGCACGCGTTCGCTCCACGGCGGCGCGTCCCAGTAGCGCAGCACGTAGGCGCTGCTGTGCAGTGCGAAGAGGTCGTTCGCATCCGCGTCGTCGAAGGGACGCAGTCTAAGGCGAGTGGTGTGCAGCGTGGGGGTGGGCAGCGAGCGTCATGTTCCCTCCTGTATTGGTGCCCGATCAACCACACGGCCGGTGCTGGCCACTCGCAATGGGTTTTCTCGGCGGGCGGGCGGAACGACGTGCTCGCTCATCGGCAGAAGCGGGTGCCTGGGACACCAGCGTTGTGGACGGCCGGCGTCACGGTCCGTGTCCGGCATGCTCAAGGCCCGTGTAAGCCGTCAACTGGAGTCACCGTGTAACGGATCAAGCGGAGTACGACAACCGGCTGCCGGCTGCCGGCGTTGCCGGCTGCCGGCGTTGTCCTGCGCCGGTTGATGCTTTACACGGCGGCCTCGGGTGACAGTTGACATGATCGCTCTCAAGTCACACCGAGGCGAGGCACCTGCGCCGCGTCCAACTCCTGACGCTGCCCTACCCGGGTCTGCCACCGGCTCAGCGTCCGAGCGAGCCCGATGCCTCCCAGGTCGATGACCGTGGTGGGTCTGAAGTCGTTTGGGATCCCAAGGAAACGACAACCTTGATGGCCACGGCTAATGACGTGATCTCAACAAGAATCCGGTAGGTATCGGTATTCGAAATGGGTGAGGTGGAGAGC
>NZ_JBHSBP010000020.1:0-9631 GCF_042650725.1 Micromonospora sp. GCM10011541 | reverse complement strand
AGCCCGAGCCGCAACGACAAGCCGCTTAACTCCCGCTGGCCTCAATCCCTTGACACGTTCCGTCCGGGCGGCTGGTGGCCTCGCCATCCAACGGCAACTCTGCGCGCCGGCTGGGCAACGACTGCCGTGGGTGTCGGCCTGCTTCTACTCGCGATCTACCGGCAACTATCGGCGTAGCGGGAACTTGGACCCGCACCGTCAGGTTGGAAGGACGAAGATCACGACCGACAAGGACCTGATGGGCCAGGTCAAGGGCAGGAAGTTCGAGACTGTTCGTGCCCCCTGGTGACCGTCCGAGGTACGGGCTACTGGCACGTGGATGGCACGGCGACCTATGCATTGCGATTCATATGGCCAGCTCCAACAAGAAACCTGGGCACATGGGGATCTAGGAGCTGACCGATTTGGTTGGCGTCTGTTCTTTGTCTGCCGAAGGGGATGGGGCATGGCATTGGCGGGCGGTGGGGCTCCCCGGGTCGAGGAGGTCCTCATACACTCCGACCTTGAACCTGATCAGATCCAGGCACTCGGTGAGCCTGCCGATCTGGGCGGTGACGTGCGCTTGGTGCTCGCGCAGGAGCGTGAGTCGTTCTTCGGCGTTACCGGCTCCTTCTCTGACGAGGTCGGCGTATCGCCGGAGCGCGGGTAGGGGCATGCCGGAGGCGCGGAGAATGATGCAGACGGTGAGCCAGTCCACGTCATCCTGGCTGTAGACGCGACGCCCACCAGGTCCGCGTCGCACGGGGTTGACGAAGAGGCCCTCGTGCTCATAGAAGCGCAGCGCGTGAACGCTCAAGCCGGTATGTTCGGCGACCTGTCCGATGCTCAGACTCGTTGTGACCTCAGCCATGCCGTTCAGGGTAACGGGTTGACCTAGAGCCGACTCTAGATCCTAGGCTCCCCGCGTGATCGACGCTTCTGTCGCTCTGTGTAATCACGGCTGAACCAGTGAGGAAGCATCACCATGCGCTATCGCACCCTCGGCGGAACCGGTATGGAGGTCAGTGTCTACTGCCTCGGGACCATGATGTTCCAGGCTGTCGGCAACCCTGACCACGACGATTGCGTCCGTATCATCCACACGGCCCTCGACCAGGGCATCAACTTCGTCGACACCGCTGACATGTACGGACAGGGTGAGTCCGAGGAAATCGTAGGAAAGGCGCTGCAAGGGCGCCGCGACGACGTCGTACTCGCCACCAAGGTGCATTTCAAAATGGGCGAGGGTCGCAACCGCAGTGGCAACTCACGGCGCTGGATCCTCAAGGCGGTCGAGGACAGCCTCAGGCGCCTGAACACCGACTGGATCGACCTCTACCAGGTCCACCGCCCCGACCCCTCGACCGACATCGAGGAGACGCTCTCGGTTCTCAGCGACCTCGTGCACCAAGGGAAGATCCGCGCCTTCGGATGCTCGACGTTCCCGGCCGAGGAGATCGTCGAGGCGCATCACGTCTGCGAGCGGCGTAGCCTCGGACGCTTCCGCACCGAGCAGCCGCCCTATTCGATCCTGGCCCGCGGAATCGAGGCCTCACTCCTGCCCGTCTGCCAGCGCTACGGAATGGGCGTACTGGTCTGGAGCCCACTGGCCTTCGGCTTCCTCACCGGCAAATACCGCAAGAACCAGCCCATCGACCTGGCAACCGGCCGTCCCACAATCCGGCCGGAACTATTCGATCCCACGAACGCGGAAAACGCTTCCAAGCTCGACGCCGTCGAACAACTCGTTGAACTCGCGGAAAGCATCGGCTGCACCCTCCCCCAGCTCGCCGTAGCGTTCACCGTGGCCCACCCCGCCGTCACCTCGGCGATCATCGGACCGCGAACCATGCAACAATTGGAGGACCTCCTCAAGGGGGCCGCGCTCACCCTGGACGATGCGACACTCGACCGGATCGACGAGATCGTGCCGCCCGGCACCAACCTGTTCAACCCCCACGCTGCCTCGCCCCCGCGCACACTGACCGACACGGCCCTGCGTCGCCGCCCACTCGCCGAACGCGCCGCCAACTAATCCGGGTGGTGCCCGGCGGCGCGGCCCGCTTTGCGGGCCGCCTTGATTCTTAAGAGCCCAATTCGGCAACCGTGAAGGGGGCACCTATGAGTCCTCGATATGCTCGTTGACTTCATCGGCCGCGCCGACGTTGTGCTGCCACCTGGTTGCCCGACCTTGCTTGCCCGCCAAGAACAGCGCTACCACCTTTTCGAGGAACTTCGTAGCGACGCCGTGGTAGTGCAGGTCGGCTCGGAGGTGGAGGAGGTCCTGCAAGCCTGCTAGGCAATGCGTCAAAGCCTGTGGTGGGACGCCCACTCGCGTCCCACCACACCCTTGACAAGATCCCCTGAGCAACAGAGAGGATGTGGCACCCGCACCCGCCTTCGGATGGTCCGAGTGACTGCCAACCCGGTGCACAGTCAAGGGAGAAACCCGTCATGACACTGACGCAAAGGCTGCGCCGCCAGGTGAGCTGGCTCGCCGCCGCCGTGCTCGTCACGGGCGCGGCACCGGCGACCGCGGCGCACGCCGCGACGACCACCACCATCGCGGCTCCGGTGGTCACCCCCTCGTTCCCCATCTACACCGTGGGCACCGCGGTCACCTTCACCTTCACGCCGGGCTCCACCGATCCCATACCGGTCCGCTACCAGTACCAGTTCGACGACGGCAGGACCAGGTCCGTGCGGGCGACGGCGGGCGTCGCGAGCATCACCTGGATCCCCGCCCGGCGAACCACCACGTTCACCGTCGCCGCGGTGGCCCGGGACGGCGCGGTCAGTGCGCACACCGTCGACATCCTCCTAGCCGACGCCGCGACCCCCGCCGCCGACCAGGACCTCAACGGGGACGGCTTCGCGGACCTGCTCACCGTGGGCGGGACCCCCGGCCTCACCTCCGGGCTCTGGCTCGCGACCGGCCGCGAGGCCAGCACACGGGGTCGGGTCCACGCTCCCGCCACGAATATCGGCGCCAACGGCAACGGCATGTTCCTCACCGATACGCCCGCCGATTTCGATGGTGGACAGGCCATTACCGGGCAGTTCAACGGCGGCGGGTTCCAGGACGTGCTGGTCTACTACCCGACCGGCCTCCATGCGGGCGAAGCGGTGATCCTTTTCGGCAGCGGCGACGACTCGGTTCTGCAGCCCCAGTACAGCGGCAACGCCCAACCAATCTCCAACGGAGTCTTCACCGACCTCAACGGCACCAACCCGATCCAGGTCGCTAACGCCTACGACGCCTCGGGCATGGGTTCGCCCTACGACGACCTGATCGCGATCAACGGCGACGCCGGCGTCGGCTACTACCTCGCCTACTACCCGAACTACGGCGGCACGGGCGCGTACCCGATCCCCGTGCAGCTGAACACGCCCACCCCGACCGGCGGGTCCGACTGGGACAGCTGGACCATGGCGACCACCCTGCTGCCGTCCGGCACGGCGATGTTCCTGTGGAACGAGTCGACCGGCCAGCTGTATCTGTGGGAGGGCATCCGCTTCATCGACAACGGCGACATGACCGGCGCGATCAGCTACACGCAGTACCAGATCTCGCCCAGTTGGCACCAGGGCAGCCCGCTGTCCACCCTGCAGGCCACGGACTTCGACGCCGACGGTGTTCCGGATCTGTGGGCCGTCGATCCGGCCGGCGTCGTCACCGCCTACCAGGTCGCCAACCTGTCCACCGCTGTACCGGCGACCGTACGAGCGGGGCAGCCGCAACACCTGTCCTAGCCGGTGGCCGTGCGAGGGCAACGGGCGACGCTCGGCCCCCTCGCACGGCCCTCGCCGCGTCACATCCCGTTCGCGTCGCCGGCCGAGTGCGGCAGCACGAACCGCTTGACCGCCGCGCCGCTGATCGCAGCGCAGAACTGCCGGTAGCCGGCGTCGGACCGGCGGGCGGATGGACGGCCGGGGCTCAGCCGGCGTCGACCAGTCCGCCGGTCGCGACGGCGTTGGTCCGGTGCAGGCTTACCGCGTGTTCCGCCCTGCACAGCTGACAGCGGTCAGTACTTGGGCTCGACCGGTAGGGGCAGCTTGTCCGCCCATGCGCGGAGAACCTCAACAGCCTGCGTACGGAGCGTGCCCTCAGCGAGGTCCTCGCGAAGCGACCGGCGTTCGATCGGCTGGGCGACCTCTCGATAGAACTGGAGGTCTTCGAAGCCGTAGGTCGCGACGTCGTGATACTGGCTCCGAAGATCAGCCAGGGTATCCGCGCCCAGTAGCAGGCGACGAGGCACATCGGGCAGGGCTCGCTGCTGGCATACATGACACCGTCCTCGAACAGGTGCTGTCCCAGAGGCGTTCGGAGACCTTGGCGAAGTCGTCGGGGATCTGGCCGGTGACCATCCGGGCCGGCGCGAGGGCGGCCAGGTCGACCGGGTCGCGCGGTGCTCGGCCGTGGCCGGTGGCTGCCGACCATGACTCGCCACGTCCCCGCCCCGGTGACCGGCCCTGAGTACGTACACGCACCTGATGCCGGAGAGCGAGGCGCGGACGAGGCGGGCGGTGGACGCGATCCTCGAGCGTGGCCGGATCGATGTTCACAGCAAGGGACGGCCTGAGATACGAGTGGATCTATTGCACAGCGGGTCAGTGCCTGCTTGTCGGCCAGGTGCGCCAGTTCTGCCAGGACCGGCTCGGCGTCGGACCGCGCTGCCCCTGGTAGCGCGAGCCGTAGACGGCCGAGCCGTACGGGTGCTCGGCCGGCGAGGAGAGCCGGAAGATGCAGAGCTGCCCGATCTTCATCCCGGGCCAGAGGGTGATCGGCAGGTTCGCCACGTTGGAGAGCTCCAGCGTGACGTGGCCGGAGAAGCCCGGGTCGATGAAGCCGGCGGTGGAGTGGGTGAGCAGCCCGAGCCGGCCCAGTGAGCTCTTCCCTTCGAGGCGGCCGGCGAGCTGGTCGCCCAGCGAGATCACCTCCAGCGTCGAGGCGAGCACGAACTCACCCGGGTGCAGCACGAACGGCTCGCCCTCCGGCACCTCGACCATCGAGGTCAGGTCGTCCTGCTGGACCGACGGGTCGATGTGCGTGTAGAGGTGGTTGTTGAACACCCGGAAGAGCTTGTCCAGGCGTACGTCGATGCTGGACGGTTGCACCAGCGTGGGCTCGAACGGCTCCAGCGCGAGCGTGCCCGCCTTGATCTCGCTGACGAGGTCGCGGTCGGAGAGCAGCATCGGAACACCATAGCGAGCACGGCGCCGAGCGCCGTCACCGGAGCGGGTGACCTGCGTGTCGGGCTGCGCGTTCGTACGTGTGTTCGATAGAATGTCCGCATGGCTTCCTGGTCCGAATTCGCCGCCGACGAGCCGCGCCTCGCCGACGAGATCCGCCTTCTCATGCAGCAGTACGGGCCGGGCTTCGGCTATCTCGCCACGGTCCGCGCCGACGGCGGCCCCCGGGTCCACCCGGTCTCGCCGGTCATCACCGACGAGGGGCTCTTCTGCTTCGTCATCGACTCGCCGAAACGCCGTGACCTCGAACGCGACGGCCGCTACGCGCTGCATTCGTTCCCGCCCGAGGAGAGCGACGACGAGGCGTACGTGGCGGGCCGCGCCCGACCGGTCACCGACCAGGCCCGGGTGGCCCGGGTCGCCGAGATCGGCCGGGCCGCGCCACAGGTCGACTGGCGGCTGTTCGAGTTCACGATCGACGTCGCCATGCTCACCCGTCGCGGGCAGAGCGAGGCGACGAGCCGCGGCGGCGGGCAACCGGCCGTCCAGGTCTGGCTCGACCCGCGGGCGGCGCATCTGGCTGGCGACGCGGCGGGCGTACCCGATCAGCGGCCGGCCCGGCGCGGACGGCACGGCTTCGACACCCGCCGGACGGCGGCCTGACCCTGGCCGAGGCCCCGTGAATGCGGCGGTGCCGGCCCCGTCGTGAGACGGAGCCGGCACCGGCGTCTGCTGGGGTGTTACGCCGCGCGGTAGGCGTTCCACGCGGTCAGCATGCGGCTCGCCTGACCAGGGGTGAACTGGTACATGCACGAGTCGTAGGTGTAGTCCATGAAGTTGGTGATCGGGTCCAGGCCGGCCGTGGCGCAGGTGTCCCGCCCGGTCGGGCACTGGAACGCCGGCGACGACTCCGCCGGGGTGTCGCTGACGCTGTCACCCGAGCCGGAGCACCCGCCCTGGAAGGTGTGGTAGAGGTTCAGCCAGTGGCCGACCTCGTGGGTGCCGGTGTCGCCCTGGTTGTAGTTGGTGGCGGTGCCACCCGGCAGCGACTCGCTCAGCGCGACCACGCCGTCCATGCTGTCCAGCTTGCGCTTCGGGAAGGTCGCCCAGCCCAGCAGGTCGTCGCTGAGCTCGCCCAGGTAGAGGTTCAGCGTGTTCTTGCCGCCCTCGCGCAGCGAGGTCTTCATCTGCCGCTCGGCGGAGGAGCCCTGCACGATCGGGTACCAGGCGGCGTTGGTCACGTGGTGGACCTTCTGCAACTGGAAGCCGAACGCGGTGGGCGCGCCCCCGGTGGCACCGCTGTAGGCCTGGTTGAGCACGTCGATCTGGGCGGTGACCAGCGAGTCCGGGATGTTGCCGCCAGCCCGGGTGGCGTCCCGCTGGATGACGTGCACGACGACGGGGATGGTGACCGTGGCCAGGGGGGTGGCGCCGGCGCCGGCGCGGAAGTTGGCCCGCTCGCGCAGCGCGGCGGCGAGGTCGGCCTCGCGGTCACGGACCTGCTTGACGGTCAGCTCGTTCGGGTCGTGCTTGGCCGTGCCGCCCTTCTTGACCCGCGCGTCCGAGTGGACGTCGGTCGGCTCGGCGCAGGACGCGCCGGGGGCGGCCGAGAAGGCGGAAGCAGCGGGAACGACGCCCACGGCAGCGGTGCTGAGCAGCAGCGCGAGGGTCGTCGACGCGACACCGGCGGCACGCCGGGTCAGCAGGTTGGGACGAAGTCCCATGGGCCCACCTCTTTCTGGCGGCACGACAGGGGGTATGTCGGGCCGTGGCTGAGAACGTGCGGGTGACGTTACAACCGATCGACGGATTTGAGAACGGGCATATGTTGCCGTGGTGAAACTTTCTCCTGTACAGGGGCGGGTCCGTGATTTCACGGTCGTGACAGGGTGGTTTCGCCCGGGGCTGGCGCGCCGGGGGCCGCGCCGGGGTGCCTGGATGCACGGCCGCGGTGACTTCAGGTACAGTGGTGCCGCCTGCGGGTGTAGTTCAATGGCAGAACATCAGCTTCCCAAGCTGACAGTGCGGGTTCGATTCCCGTCACCCGCTCCACGCGAAAGGCCCTGGTCAGGACGTCAGTCCGAGCCGGGGCCTTCGACGTTCCGTAGCCAAGGACCAGGCCGCGTGCCATTAACGTGCCATTAGCCCCGGTCATCCCCGGCCCCGTTCCGGTCCGCTGACCGCTTCTTGCCCTTCTTGCCGCCCGGGCTTGCCGTTGGTCTTGCCCGCGCCGCCGGCTTCTTGGACGTCTTCCGGTCCGCGCGCAGCACCTCGTGCAGCGCCTGGGCGATGGCACGATCCGCCTCCGCCGTCGCGTGCTGGTAGATCAACGCGGCCTGCGATGAGTCGTGCCCCATCTGGGCCATCAGGTCACGGGTGCTCGCCCCGGTCCGCGCGGCGAGGGTGTTCCCGCTGGGCCGCAGATCGTGGAAGTGCAGCTCCGGCTGGCCGATCCGGGCAACACTGGCCTTCCAGTTGATGAGCTTGTTGAGGTTGCCCCGCCAGATCGGCCGCCCGCTCTCGGTGGTGAACACGAACGCGTCCGGGTTGTCGTCGACTTCCGCCGCCAGGTGGTCGCTCGCGACCTCGACCACGGTCGGTGGCGGGCTAACCGTGCGCCGGCTCGCCCGGGACTTCGCTGGACCGAGGACCAGGCCGACGCCGCGCTGCTCGGTGTACGCCTGCCGGACCCGGATGGTGCCGACTGCCGTGTCGATGTCCTGTCGTTGGAGGGCGGCGACTTCGCCCCAGCGCAGGCACCCGAAGGTGGTGACCAGGACCAGGGCGCGGTACCGGGGCGGCACGATGTCGGCCAGCTTGAAGACCTGGGCGAGCGTCAGGGGAGATGACGCTACTGGCGATCGGCACCAGCGCAGGGGTCTTCGCCCAGATGACGCTCGTGGTGTGGGCCCTGGCAAGCAGCGGTTTCCCGTTGCGGCCGCGCTGGGATCCGCGGGGTATCGCGATCCGCCGCATCGGTCGCCTCGGCGGGTGGGTGTTGATGTCGGTCGTCGCCAGTCAGGTGCTGCTCGCCGTGGCCACCCGTGCAGCGTCGTTGAGCGGGCCGGGCGGTGTCACCGCATATCAGAGCGCCTATGCGGTTTTCCAGGTGCCTTTCGCGGTCGTCGCGGTGTCGGTGATGACCGCCATGTTGCCGCGTCTGACTCGCAGTGCGGCTCGTCTCGACCATACGCAGGTCATCGGCGACCTGTCGCTCGCCGTGCGCGCCGCGGCCGTAGCCATGGCACCGATCGCGGTGGCGATGATGGTCCTCGGTCGGCAGATCGCCACGCTGCTGTTCGACCATGGTCGTAGCGTGGCGTCGACGGTGAGCCTGTTGGGCGTCGTCGTGACGGCGTTCGGGTTCGCCCTGGTGCACTTCACCGGTTACATGATCTTGCAGCGGGGGTTCTACGCCCTGCAGGACACGAAGACTCCAGCATTGATCACCGCGGGTGTCACCGCGATCGGAGTTGCCGGATGTGTGGGTGTCATGTGGCTGCTCCCTTCCGCCGACATCGTGATCGGTGTCCCCGTCGCCTATGCCGCTGCTTACACCGTCGGCCTCATCGCCACAGCTATCATGCTGCGCCGTCGCCTTGGCCGGGTTGATGGTCGCCGGCTGGTCCGCACGCACATCCGAGTTCTCGTCGCGGCAACGATTGGCGCCGTCTGTGCGACTCTCGCCGTTCGGACGCTGGTACCGGTCGTCGCTTCAGGCTGGATCGGATCACTGATTACGATCACGGTGGCTGGCTTGGCAGGCGTTGCCAGCTACGTCGCCGCCGGACGGCTCCTGCACCTTACGGAGCTCCGGCAACTGGTGACCACAACGATGGGCAGTATCCGTCCGAGCTGAAGGTTGCCCGCATCCACCACGCCAACGCCCCGGGACAGCATTGTCATACCGCTCTCCGGGCTCTCTTGGGCTATCCGCATCCGCCGCTGTCCGCGCGTTTGGCCGCGCCCGGCGCATTGCGCTGTCATGCCGAATTGAATGCGTGGCGCGTAGCGCTCGGTAATCTTCGTCCTGCGCCACGGGGAACGGCCATCACCGGAGTGCGCGAGTCGACAAGCCGCAGCGTTCGGAAGACAATCATGAGAATCTCATTTGCGAGCAGGAGGACCACATGCGTGTCATACGCGTTATGGCCGACCTTCGAGTGGCTGACGTTGAGGCAGCGAAGAGCTTCTACACCGACTACCTCGGGCTGAGTACCGAGGAGTTCAACATGGGATGGGTGGCCCGCTACACCTCTCCGGACAGCCGGGCGAACGTTCAGCTCGTGACGCGCGACGCAACCGCACCCGAAGACCCGGTCATCTCCGTCCACGTGGATGACGTGGAAGGTGCTTATGAAGATGCCCAGAAACTCGGCTACGAGATCGTGCATCCACTGACGTGATCTCAACAAGAATCCGGTAGGTATCGGTATTCGAAATGGGTGAGGTGGAGAGC
>NZ_JBHSBP010000019.1:0-10732 GCF_042650725.1 Micromonospora sp. GCM10011541 | reverse complement strand
GACAACGGGATCGTCTCGCCACCATCGGGGACCTCGAAGTCGACGCCAACGGCCTGGGCAAGCCCAGCGGCGAGGGTGGTGGCCACCATCGCTGCGAGCGTGGCAATGAAGCCGGTGCCGGCGAGCCCGCGGAGTCGGTGGGTGTGGCCGGTCCGGCCCGATGCCGGGCCCGCGACGACCCCGGTGTCATCCATGCTGTTCATGTCGTTCCTCCATCCCTCGGTAACTGGCGTACGGGGTGTGTTGACCGGCATGTGACGGTCCTGGCCCTGGGCGTGACGATGCGCACCCTCGCCATGCGACGGCCGGGGTTCCGCAGGGCGCGGACGCCCGTGCCGCGGAGCCAGAACCCGGCGTCGCGTCCGACGACCGGCCCGGGCTCGCCGTCGCGCAGCTCCAGCTGCACCCGCCCGCGGGTGACGCCGCCGAACGCGTCGCACCACTGCGCCGCGACCACCGCGACACGCGCGCCACCGCGCAGCGCGAGCGTCCACACCGGGACTACTCCGTGCCGTCCGCCGGCAGGCGCTCCGGCAGCCCGAGCCGCGGGAACTGGTCGTCGTGAAAGATGACGATCTCGGTGATCGCCCCGCCGGTGACGCGCAGGACGTCGATCGTCAGCGGCAGGTACGCGCCCTCCCGCTTCCGCCAGTGGTAGAAGGCGACGGCCGGCTGCCGGTTCACCGAGGTGGGGACCGCGCGCAGGCCCTTCATGCCATCGAAGCCGTCGTCGACCCAGCCGTTCACCACCGTGTCGCGGTGCCCGCGACCGGGGGCGACGAGGTGTGGCTGATTCGTCGGTGCCGCTGGGTGGCTTGAGCAGAGCGGCCGCCCCGTCGTTCTGGACGCCCTGTCCACTGATTGAGATCTGTTGCGAGTCGTCGCTGCTTAGGGACCTGTCGGCTGCGCCGTCCGTTCGGTTTGACACGGCCGAAGGCGGTGATGGTGCTCGTGGCGGCGGCAGCCGTGGTGTGGGTTGGGATTGATGCAGGCAAGACCAGGCAACCATGCGGTCGCCGTTGACGGCGACGGCGGAGTGTTGTGGTCGATGAAAGTCGACAACGATCAGCAGGCGATCGCGGAGTTGTTGATGCGGGCTGCCGCTGTCGATGGTGAGGTTCGGTGGGCGGTGGATCTGACGAGCCCGGCCGGACTGAACCGACAACTGGGATCTTCAACATCGCCACGTCGCCCGATTTTCGTGGCCGTGGTTACGCCTGCCTGCTCACCGAGTAGATCATGCGCGGTGGGTTCGCGGCCGCGGCGCGGAGCGTGTGACGCTCATGGTGTGGCATCCTGGAGCGGTGGGCGACGACAGGATCGACCGGACCCGCAAACCGTCGCCGCGGTGGCCGCGGCTGCGTGTGGCGGACTGGGCCGACACCAGGGACACACTGCACATGTGGACCCAGATCGTCGGGAAGATTCGGATGGCGCACGCGCCGGCGGTCAACCACTGGTGGCACGTCACGCTCCACCCTAGTGCCCGCGGGTTGACCACGTCGGCGGTGCCGTACCGGGACGGGGCGTTCGACGTCGAGTTCGACTTCCTCGACCATCGGCTGCACCTGCGCACCAGCGACGGCCGTTCCCGGACCGTGGTGCTGGAGCCCAAGCCGGTCGCGGCGTTCTACCAGGAGACCATGGCCGCGCTGGCAGGGCTGGGCGTGCAGACGCGGATCCATGCCGTCCCCAACGAGGTCGAACCAGCCATCCCGTTCGCCGAGGACGGGGTGCACACGGTGTACGACGGCGCGGCGGCGCAGTTGTTTTGGCGGCAGCTGCTGCAGGCCGAGCGGGTCATCGGGCGGTTCCGGTCCGAGTTTGTCGGCAAGGCCAGCCCGGTGCACTTCTTCTGGGGCGCGATGGACCTGGCGTACACCCGCTTCTCCGGCCGGTCCGCCCCGCCGCACCCGGGTGGCGCGCCGAACTGCCCGCCGTGGGTAATGCGTGAGGGCTACTCCCACGAGCTGGCCAGCTGCGGCTTTTGGCCGGGCGGCGGTGCGGAGGGTGCCTTTTACGCGTACGCCTACCCGGAGCCACCCGGATACGCCGAGCGGCGCGTCCGCCCAGACGCCGCCTCCTACGACGACGGCAGAGGTGAGTTCCTGCTCCCGTACGAGGCGGTGGCCGGCTCGCCGGACCCGGACGCAATCCTTACCGACTTCCTCCGGTCCACCTATGAGTCCGCCGCCGACCTCGGAGGCTGGGACCGGCGAGCTCTCGAGACCGGGCCGAGCGGCGGCTAGTTGTTTCCGTATGACCTTGGTGACGCGTCGAGGGGCTCACGAGGCCGGGGGCCGGTCGTCGACGGCGGTGTGTGCTGGCGGGAACGCTCGCCGCCCTGACCCAACCGGAACTGACCGGCGACGGCTTGCTGCTGCGCCCATGGCAGGTGTCCGACGTGCCACCGACGTGGTCGCCGGTTACGCAGACCCGGCGATCCAGCGGTGGCGCTTCCGCAGCATGAGCGCCGAGGAGCAGTTGCCTGGATCACCGAGTGGTCGGAGTGGAGCCCTGAGCAGATCTCCGGCTGGCTCCGCGCCACATTCCCGCGGCGGCCCGACTGGCACATCTGCCACGAGACCATCTACCAGGCGCTCTACGATCGACCCTGGTCGATCGCCGCAGCCGCTATGTGCATCTGGTTGCCCTGCCTCACGGCCGCGACGCCGCAGCGGTACGCGGCGCGCCCATCGCCGCCATCGCCGAGTTGCCGGCCGCCGCCCGGCACACCCTCACTTGGGATCAGGGCAGCGAGCTGGCCCTGTGCCTGCCGAAAAGTACGTCCGGGCTGGTCAGAGGCTGTTTCGGGCCTGGGAATCGATCTTGCGTCGTTCTCCGACGCGGCTCCTCCTTGCACACCTCCGTTGATGACTGCGCGATGATGCCACTTCATGCTCCTGCGACTCGCGTACCTGGGTATCACGAACGTCGTCGCACTGCTGCGGCTGTTGCCAGGCAGCGACCGGGACAAGGACGCGGAGATCCTCGCGTTACGCCACCAGCTCGCGGTGCTGCAGCGCCAGCTCGGCGAGCGACGCGCCCGGTTCGAACCAGCCGATCGGGCGTTGCTGGCCGCGCTGCTATACCGCCTCCCGAGGCCCACGTTGCACCGTCTGCGGCTGCTGGTGCGTCCCGACACCATCCTCCGATGGCACCGTGACCTCCTCGCACGCCGGCACGCGGCGGCGTCGCGGCCCCACCGGCGAGGCCGGCCGCGCACCGTACGCTCGGTCCGCGCCCTGGTGCTGCGCCTGGTGCGGGAGAACCCGTCGTGGGGGTATCGGCGGGTGCACGGCGAACTGCTCACCCTGGGGGTGAAAGTCGCCGCGTCCACGGTCTGGGAGATCCTGCGCGAGGCCGGCATCGATCCCGCCCCGGACCGGGCCGCCACCACCTGGACGCAGTTCCTGCGCGCGCAGGCCGAAGCGCTGCTGGCAGCAGACTTCATCGAGACGATCACGCTCACCGGCACGAGGATGTACGTCCTCGCGGCCATCGAGCACGCCAGCCGCCGCATCCGGATCCTCGGCGCGACCGCGCACCCGACCGCGGCGTGGGTGACCCAGGTCGCCCGGAACCTGGTCATGGACCTGCAGGACGTCGAGTCGGACGTCCGGTACCTTATCCGCGACCGGGACGGGAAGTACCCGGCGCTGTTCGACCAGATCCTCGCCGACGCGGGGATCACGGTCGTGCGCAGCGGCGTCCGGATGCCCCGAATGAACGCGATCATGGAACGCTCGGTGCGGACCTGCCGCCGGGAGCTGCTCGACCGCACACTGATCTGGAACCAACGCCACCTGCTGCAGGTGCTGCGCGAGTTCGAGATCTTCTATAACGAGCACCGGCCGCACCAGGGCATCGCCAACGCCCGACCACTCGCACCGCTGCCAGATCCGATCACCGATTCGGACCGGCTCGCCCACCTGCACATCCACCGACGTGACCGCCTCGGCGGCATCCTTCACGAGTACGAACATGCCGCCTGACCTGCCTGGATGGAATTCTCGGCAGGCACAGGCTGGTCAGAACCCATGTCTGCAAAATGTGGAGCGGGCAACACAACGTTACGCCCGCTCAAAAACTTGACACAAACGTCGAGAATCTGGCGGCCAAGGATCTAGGGTGACTTGGCGGTGCCAGCCGGTGAAGGATCGGCCTTCGATGTGGTCTAGGCCGAGCCCGGAAACCCAACGCTCTCGCGGCAGCGCACTCAGAGGTTGACAGCGGGAGTCTGGTGGTGGACCTGCTGTGTAACTCGTTCCGCTACGCGGATCGGCAGAACTGGGACAAGATCGCGAAGGCGTTGTAGCCGGTGCACACCGCGCCGACCGAGGATGCCGCGACCGAGCGGTTCATGGAGTTCGCCGACGTTTGGCGCCGCAGGTAGCCGGCGATCGTGAAACTCTGGTCCGACGGGTGGGCCGATTTCGTTCCGTTCCTGTGATCGACATGGAGATCTGAGCTTAGTGGTAGGGGTCGCTCTTGCCGTTCTCGCACTTGTATCCCGAGTCGCAGTTGTTACGGCAGGTTGTCCAGCTTCCGGCCCCCTTGCCGTTGCACCTGGGGCATCGCACCCATTTGGTCTTCTTTCGGCACGCCTTGTTGGAGCAGAGGGCTTCCCGGTCTCTGGTGTACATGCGCTTCCCCAATCGATCACCAGCCCCGTCATTTTTACCGAGGCTCGTGCAGATCGTTCCCTGCTGACGCCTTTACCCCTTCACCGATCTGCGATTTGTCCCATTCGGCGATCGCAGCGGCTACGCGGTTAGGACGCCCTCGGTAATGGCCTGGTCTCGACGCATCATCCTGCGCACCTCGTGACCCTTGTAGTTGTAGATAGCGACCCAGGGACTCTTCGGGAAGCCTTTGATGGCCCAGTAGATGAACACTGCGGGCCAGGCGATCTGCTTGCCGAAGAGCATCAGGAACCAAGTGATGTTGCCCAGGACGAATTCCCGCCAGTTCTTGTCCAGCCCGGCTCGCCAGTGATAGGGCAGGAAACTAGCGAAGACTCCTACGACATACGTGAAGACGACGGTTCCCGCGAACTTCATCTACCAGACCCTTTCGATGCGCAAGGAAACTTCTTGGTGGTCGCTCCGCCCGAGTGCTGGACTCGCTGCTCAGAACTCGGTTGCTTCCCGTGACCGGATTCGGCGACATGGGACACCATTCGCCAGGTCGTCGTCCTAAGGACGCCATTGGCGCCGTCCTTAGGAAACACCAAAGCCGGCGGTCCGGCTGTCGGCTAAGCGACAATTGCGGTACGGACGAAGGCTTGTGCGCTGGCGACTGACCGAGGATGTGGCCCGGGGATGAACGTCTAGTCGCAACGCCGTTCAGTTAGGTCGGTGGCTCGCCTGTCAAGGGTCGTTGGTGATGACGTCGATGTTGATGGTGGCTTTGTAGGTGCGGCGGTCGATGTTCGGTCCGCGGGCCTGGTATTTGGAGTTCGAAGTTTGATCATCCGGGTTTTGGTGCGGATGCGGCGGTCGGGTAGCAGGTTCGCCAGGACGCGTTCGCCGATGGCGCCGACCAAGTCGATGACGGTGTCGGCGATGACGCCGGCGGCCAGGGGGATCTGGTCGCGGGCGGCGTTGAGGGCGGTGGTGAAGCTGGCCCGTTCCGGGTCGAGGCCGGGTCGGCTGTCGGTGGCGTCGGCCATTGCGGTGGGTAGCACCTGGTAGGTGATCAGCAGGGTGTGGAGTTCCTGGTCGATGCCGTCGGGGTGCGGGCTCGCAGGACTCGTCCGCCGAGGATGCTGGATTTGGGTTCGAGGTAGGCGGTCTCGATCTCCCAGCGCTCGTGGTAGAGCCGGGCAAGGTCGCCGGCCGGGTGGCGGCGGACGTCGAGGAGGGTGGTGATCAGCCGGTAGTCGCCGGTGTGGCTGCCGCCACTGGTGGTGATGCTGATCCGGGCATCGACAACGCGGACCCGTCGGCCACTGACGGCTGAAAGCCAGGATCCGTCCGGGGGGCTTCACCCCTGATCTTGGACACCTGAGACCCGATCTTGGAAGGTTCGGGTGGATGGGAGTCCTGGAACACTATGGCTATGAAGCATTACCCGCCCGAGTTCAAGGCCGACGCGGTGGCGTTGTACCGGTCCCGGCCCGGGGTGACGATCGCGCAGGTCGCGGCGGATCTCGGGGTTAACGCTGAGACGCTGCGGAATTGGATCCGCATTGACGACGGGCGGCGCGGCACGGCACCCACGTCGCGGCCGGTCAGCGTCCCGGCGGCCGGGGACTCGGTCGAGGCGGAGAACGCCGCGTTGCGCCGGCGGGTGCGGGAGTTGGAGGAAGAGCGCGACATCCTGCGCAAGGCGGCCCGGTATTTCGCCGGGGAGACGCGCTGGTGAGACGCTTCCAGTTCGTCGCCGACCACCGGACACGCACCCAACCGCCGCTACGTCGGTGACATCACCTACCTGCCCATCGGCGAACGCGCGTTCCTCTACCTGGCCACGGTGATCGACCTGCACTCCCGCCGCCTGGCCGGCTGGGCGATCGCCGATCACATGCGCACCGAACTCGTCCTCGACGCCCTCACCACCGCCCAGCGGACCAGAGGCAGCCTCGACGGGGCCATTCTGCACACAGACCACGGCGGGCAGTACACCTCCAAGGCCTTCGCCGACGCCTGCCGCACCGCCGGGGTCCGCCAGTCCATGAGCGCGATCGGCAGCTCAGCCGATAACGCCGCCGCCGAGTCGTTCAACGCCACGCTCAAACGCGAAACCCTGCAAGGCGGACGCGCATTCACCGACGAGCACGACGCCCGGCTGAGCACGTTCCGCTGGCTGCACCGCTACAACACCGTCCGCCGCCACTCCCGGCTCGGACACCAATCCCCGATCACCTACGAGACCACCCGAACAACATCAACTACGCTGCCTTCAGCGGCATGAAGCCGTGTCCAAGATCAGGGGTCAAGCCCGTTACCTTTTTGATCGTCCCCAGCCGGGGACTCCTCGGTCGCCCGGCCCGGTATGACTTACTGCCCCTGTCGTATGGATGATCCGGAGGGTGTTGTCGCCGGGTCGGGTGGCGTCGGCGGACCGCTGATAGGGACACGGCCACCCTGCGGGTAGGTCTCTTCGTAACGTGGCTGCCGGCAGTCCGACGCCTGGACAGCGGCCGAGGCAGCGATTCGGGTGAGGAGGCGTGGGGTGCACGGCGATTACGGCGTGTTCCTCGGGTTGGACGTCGGCAAGGGTGATCACCACGCGGTGGGGTTGGCGCCGGACGGCAAGCGGCTGCACGATGGACCGCTGCCGAACACCGAGGCCAGGCTGCGGCAGCTGTTCGACAAACTCGGCCGCCACGGCCGGGTCCTGGTGGTGGTCGACCAGCCCGCCTCGATCGGCGCCCTGCCGATCGCGGTTGCCCGGGCGTGTGGTCATCAGGTGGCCTACCTGCCGGGACTGGCCATGCGGCGGATCGCTGACCTGCATCCCGGTGCCGCGAAGACCGACGCCCGCGACGCCTACGTCATCGCCGACGCGGCTCGCACCCTGCCGCACACCCTGCGGCGGGTCGACACCGGCGACGAGACCCTGGCCGAGCTGGAAGTCCTCGTCGGTTTTGACGACGACCTCGCCGGCGAGGCAACCCGCATCGCGAACCGGATCCGGGGCCTGCTGACCCAGATCCACCCCGGCCTGGAACGCGTCCTCGGCCCGAAGGTGCAGCACAAGGCCGTGCTGGAGCTGCTGTCGCGCTGCGGCGGCCCGGCCGGGCTGCGCAAGGCCGGCCGCCGCAAACTGGCCTCGATCGCCGCGGTGCACGCGCCCCGCATGGGCCAACGGCTCGTCGAGCAGATCATGACCGCACTCGACGAGCAAACCGTCACCGTTCCCGGCACCCAGGCGGCGGAGACGATCCTGCCCCGGCTGGCCGACAGCCTCCGCGAGGTGCTGCGTCAACGTGGCCAGGTCGCCGTCGAAGTCGACAGGATGCTTGATGCGCACCCTCTTGCCGAGGTCCTGACGTCGATGCCCGGCATCGGCGTCAGGACCGCCGCTCGGATCCTGCTCGAAGTCGGCGACGGCACCGCGTTCGCCACCCCCGGACACCTTGCCGCCTACGCCGGTCTGGCCCCCGTCACCCGCCGTTCCGGCAGCAGCATCCGCGGCGAACACCCACCCCGCGGCGGCAACAAGCAGCTCAAACGCGCGTTCTTCCTCGCCGCGTTCGCCGCCCTGGCCGACCCAGTCAGCCGCGCCTACTACGACCGCAGACGAGCCGAAGGCAAACGCCACAACGCCGCCCTCATCTGCCTCGCCCGACGCCGCTGCGACGTCCTATACGCCATGCTCCGCGACAAGATCCCCTACCAACCACGCCCGGCAACCCCCGTCCCCGCTTGACGAAACCCATAGGGACACCCCCCGGCCGTGCACCGCTGGCTGGCCGCACACCCCCGCTTCCACCTGCACTTCACCCCGACATCGGCATCCTGGCTCAAACCTCGTCGAGCGCTGGTTCGCCGAACTGACCAACCGCAAACTCCGCCGGTCCAGCCGCCGCAGCCTCGCCGACCTCGAAACGTACGGACGTGGATCGAGGCATGGAACACCGACCCGAAACCGTTCGTCTGGACCAGAACCGCGGACGAGATCCTGAACAGCCTCGCCCCATACTGCGGCCGAACCAACGACTCAGGACACTAGCGACGGAGCCCCAGATGGATCCTGTCGCTCCGGCCAGTGGCGCCCAGGGGCGGACCATGGGCCCGAACTCCACTCAGCGCCGCGCCTGCGCCTGCCGTAAACCCCGCGCAGGCAACGGCGCCCAAAGTCACTCGAGTGAGCCCAAGGCTTGACGGCCCCCGCTCCGTCATGGATGACACTTCGACCGCCTCGGCCACCTGCGCGGGGCAGGAGTGCGGCCGATCCGACTGGTCGGCCAACCCGGCCAGCTGCTCGCTCACATACCAACGATCGCGTCGGCCGGCACGGCGCGAACCGCGTCCAGACGCTGCTCTACAACACGCCCGTCCATCAACAACAAATGATCACAATCGGTCTGTCCTAAATGCGACTGCCCGCCGAGCGAGTGGCAAGGGCCTATTAGCCTGACCTCTGGACTAGCCTGACAAGCATCCGAAAGGGGTAGCCGTGGCGCTGTTCGGAAGCCGCCGGAGGACCGCCAGCAGCAAGCGTCGATTCCCCAGCGACATGCCAGCATGGCTTGCCGCGCTTGGCCGGTTCGAATGGTCTCCCCAGACGAACCCCGCCCCAGAGCAACGCGTGGCCGAGTTCTACTTCATGGCGCAGGCCGACCGCGACTCGTTCCTCCGCGACTTGGCGTCGATCTCGGTTCCGGCCGGCGGGTGGACGGCACTAGGTGGCAAGTACTTGGTGACTGACATCCTGCCCATCGAGACAGACACACCTGAATTCAATGCGATAGTTGCGGCGGGATTAAAGTTTCTGCGGGACAACGGAGTCCCGCCCAACCGCCTTAGCCCGAACGACCGGACGTTGTGGCGCCGCGTCAACACTACCGGCGAAAACTGGCTTGACTGGCGTCCGACGCCCGCCGACACGCTTGTGCCCCTCGCCATGGGCGAGGAACGCAAGATAGCCGAGATCCGGCGGTCAGATGGATATATCAACTCGATCATCGTCAGGTCGGACGGCCCGACCTCCTTTGTCGCAATGATCGAGGGACCGTACAGCGAAGAGGAGCCGCGCATCACGCGGAACGATTGGCACATCGCTCCTACGCTGCACGAGCTCTACATCCGAGTTGGCGAAAGCAGCCAGGTGCCGACGGACTGGGCGTCCGACGATCTCAAACCGTACTTCCCGCTCCCCCCTATGACAATCTGATCGCCAGCGACTGCCTCGGCTTTGTCGTCGGGGATCAATCACCCCACACACGCTGGCCGGCCGGCTCTACCAAACCCCGCATTTGGCTCCGGTCAACGCCTCTCCCTACCCCCTCGCCGGAGGACATCAGTTTGATTGTTCAGCTACTCGAAGTGAAACAACCGCAACGAGAGGCCCTCCGCCGATCGCAGGGGTTCCTGTTCCGGTGACGAATGCGAAACCGCGGCTAGCCACCTATTTCTCATCACCCCATCGGGCAATAACGGCAAAGACTTTTCGAGGAGAAAGGACCCGCTGTGGGACTCTTCACCAGGAAGCCAAAGATCACAGTCTGCGACGTATGCGGAAGGTCGGACGTTGAAGGCTGTGGCGAATCCATGAACCATGTCGAGAAGATTCGAGGCGATGAACCGGGCTGGCTTCCGGTCAACCTCCGGGCGCAAGCCCAAGGCGAGTTCACCTGGCTTTGTGTTCGATGCAACTCCTACCCGGCGATGAAGTGGCCGAGCGTGGGCGGCGCCTCGGCGGGTCTGTCTCTTCACCTAGGCAAAGCGCACCACGTAGGGCACCTTCGCGACATCGCCTCAGGAGTGCCGAATATTGATATGATTCCTGCTCGTTAGCCTCGCGCCTTCACGAAGGCTGGCGGTGGTGGCGGGTCGTGAACGTGAAAATGCCCTCTGGGCTGGGATGATGGGACTTGTCGAGGGTCACATCGTTCCGCCGTGGAGGGCACCTTCCAGATGCACGATACCGGGTCACGTCCGAAGATCGTTGCCACTGCGGACGGGCGGGGTGTCGTCGGGCACGCCGGCGCCCGGTTACTGACGTGATCTCAACAAGAATCCGGTAGGTATCGGTATTCGAAATGGGTGAGGTGGAGAGC
>NZ_JBHSBP010000018.1:0-88734 GCF_042650725.1 Micromonospora sp. GCM10011541 | reverse complement strand
CACCCGGTCACCACACCCCTGAAAACCAGCTAACCAACTCTCCATCAAACCCGGGGCTTGACACTCTACGGCCGACAACCCATCGGGTCCAGGCGGCTGTTGAGCCGAGGGCTCAGGCGGACCGGGCATCTGCGCCACGGCATCTCCAGTGAGAGGATGTACCACGATTGTCGCCGCCGCTGCGGCCCCGCGCGCTCCGCCGAACAGCGGAACCATCAGCCCCACAACGGCACGCGCGTCCGTCGAACGCTACTGCGGCGCGGGTGGGACGACTTTGGCCAAGTCGCTGACGAGGCCGTACAGGCTGGAAACATCTTGTGCGAGGTCGCCGAGAGTGATCGTGGGTGGCAGCTGAACGCGGGCTCCGAACATGCACGCGCCATCAATTTTGGCCTGCGCTTCGCCGAATCCGATACCCACATATCGGGGCACGCCAGCGGCCACGATCTGCTGATGGCCAGCCCTGTCATGCGCGGCTCTGGGGCGGGCGGGGTTGGTAACCCAGTCGCTTCGCGCGGCGTGCATGAGTGGCCACATCGCTGCCAGGTAGCGCCAGTTGTAGCCGGCAGAGGTCGTGATGTTCCGCTGCTGCAGGCACACCTTGATCGACGGCCCGCGCGGCTGTCGGGATCCTTCGCCTGCGTACTTGGGAAAATCTCGGACCGGCAGGTTCTCCTCAACCTCGACCAGAATCCGGTAGTCCTTCTCTGCTGCCTCGGTGTACAGCCGAGCAACCCAACTGACGCCGGCGGCGGAGGAGACAAGGTCATGGCGAATCGGGGCTGGAGGTGCGAGCTGCCCGTGGAGCCATGACATGCGCGCGCGGAGTTCGATCACGAAGTCTTTCCCAGGCATCAGGTCGTTCCAGACCGTTGCGGCATCGACTGCCGGTAACGCGCCAGCAAGGTACTCAATCCACGCGGTCGCGCACGTGGCAACCCAGGAATCCGTGCTCGCCTGATACGCCTCGAGCAACGTCTCCCACGTCAGCGGCCGCCATCCTGAACCCGACCCCACATCAATGACGAGGCGGCCGGGAAACACGAGCACGTAGACGGCAGCGTCCGGGACCGCGGCGGCATACCGCTCCAACTGGGACGTGCCGAGCCCGGCAAGGACCTTCACCTCCATGACCGCCACCCGTTGCCCCTGCCGCTCAATCACGATGTCCGGCTGGCTCGCCGGATCAACCGCTACCTCCCGGCGGACCACCACGTCTCCCAGCGGACCAGACAGCCCGAGCAACCGACAGAGAGGAGCAGGATCGGTCGCGACCATCACGGCCAGCATGTCCGACCAACGCACCTCAGACGACATCGGCAAAGCAAACCTGATCGCGGGCAAGGTCATAACGCTCACCATCGTCGCTGGAGCGCTGATCGTCAATCAGAGGCCCGTCCAACCAGGTCCGCCCCACAGTTCGGCTCACCCTGCACCGATAGGACCTGCGGTCCGGGTGCGATAGCAATTGCCCGCCCAAGCCCGCCGCGGCAGGCGAACCAATGCCGAGACAGGTATAGCGACAGCGAGCCCAGGCTAGATAGCAGACCTCGGGCTTGGCATCCGCTCCGCACGGCGGGCAGCACGTTCAAGGTCATCGAGCTCAGCTTCGTCGAATACCGGTTCCAGCCGGGGCACTAGCGGCACCTTCGTGTAGGTCCCGCGCGACAACGGCGGGGAGACGTACACAGCCCAGGTGGGCGAAAATCTCCGGCCCGCCGTACGCATGCCGACAGCAACCGCGACCTGGTACTTGTGTCTGATCACGGCTTGGCGCACCTTGTCGATGTCCTCTGGGTCTCCAGAAGGCGCTCGCCAACGGCGCTTGACCTCCACGAACAGGAGGTTGTTCCCGGCACCTGATCGCCCTCTCTGATGGACGATGAGGTCGGGCCGCATGTGCGTCTCCGCATCTGGGTCTCGGACCTTGCGGTTCCCTTTCATGCCTTGCCGGTCGTACTCTGCGTCCACGTCCCATGCCGGGTCGGCGTGATGGGCGAGGTGATGCCCGAGACGAAACGTCAGACCCCACTCGCTAACCCGGGCTCGTAGCAGCGCCCGATCGTGGATGTAGAAGTCGGCGAGGGCACACCGCAACCACGTGAGAGCGGACCGCTCATCTGCCATGGACGCATCGAGTTCCATCGACCTACACTCCAAGGGTTGCCCGGTGCCGGTAGACCTGGATGTCGTCGACGCGTTCGGCCAGGACGTATACATGCTCAGTGGGCGGCACCGCGGCGCCGGCATACAGACCGTCTTGAGCCATCCTCACCACCTCCGGCGGGGTGCCCTCCCCGGTCGTCTTCACCGGCATCAGTCGTCCGTCCACAGGTCCGCCAAGGAACCAAGCTTCTACCGCCGCCGCACCGGCAATGATGGCCCTCGGCGCAACCTTCGACATTACCCGCAGGGGCTGGGTACCGGTTACCACGATGCTCACACCCCGAGGCCCGGCAGCCGCCGCGGCGCCGATGAACATAGGAGTGCCTATGGTGTACGTCCGAGAGGGTTCGACGGAAAGCGACCGAGAGTGTCACCTAGGGCAAAGTTACTCTCGCCAGCCAGCGCCCTGGCCTTCCTGAACCTAGACGTTTTCTGTGGACACGAGGGTGGGATTGTGCAGGTCCGCGCCGCCGAGCCCACCGAGCAGGACTTCCAGGATCTCAAGCCCGGAGCGGAACCCCTCGCGGTGACGTCGTCCCTGATGCGCCACGGCGTCCGCCCGGTAGTGCGTGCCCCGGTGCCGGACCCGCTCGCTGAAGCCGCGCTGGAAGCGCTACCGACAAGTTGACCGGCTCTGGCACGATGCCGGGCATGGAGCCGACCTATCCGGTAGACAGCGACCGCCGACAAGGACTCACCCGAGTCGCCGAAATGACGGTCGCCTCCATCCCGGGCGTCGGAAGTGCGCTCCAGATTGCAATGTCGGAGGGACTTGCTCGGCGGCTCAGTGAGCGGCGGGAGAAGTGGCTTAACCAGCTTGCCGAGAAGGTGTTCAGGCTCGAGGACCAGATCGGCGACTTCGCGCACCTCGCCGCCAACGACACCTTCGTCGACGCCGTCACCACCGCCGCGCAGATCGCCGACCGGACCTCGCGCAAGGAGAAGCTCGAGCTCCTTCGTAACGCGGCCATCAACGCCGTGATGCCGTCCGCGCCTGACGAGGACCTGCAGCAGCTATTCTTCGACCTGATCGCCAGGTTCACGCCGACGCACGTCCGGCTACTGAAGCTGCTCTCCGACCCGCCGGGCTGGTTCGACCGCGTGGGCATCGCACGTCCTTCGTACTACTCTGCTGCCCGCTCAGCGATCATCGAAGTGGGTATGCCGGAACTCAACGGTCGCAAGGATCTGATCGATCGATACGGCAGCGGCCTCTCGACCACTGGCCTCGTCAACGGCTCGCTCAACGGCATGATGACCGAGAACGGCCTGTGGACTCCGGCGACCACCGAACTCGGTCGTCAGTTCCTGTCGTTCATCGAGGATCCGGAGACCCCGTAGCCCCTTGACGAGAGCGGCTCCGATTCCAGATGGCGTCGCTGCTGGCGGTGCTCCCGAACCTGGCTACGTTCATCGGTACCTACCTGGGGACCCGAACTCGTACGCCGACAGCTGCGGGTCACCGACGGCGATGACCAGTCTGGTGGTGGGGTCGATGGCGACCTGCAGGTTCGTCGAGTAGCGGTCCTTGCTCGGTGCGGCCAGGCGGTGGTCCCGAGTGGGGGTCAGGGTGCCGTCGACGATGGCGATCTGGTCGACCGGGCGCTTGCGCACCGGGGCCAAGGCCAGTAGCGGGCCGAGGGTGTCGATGACCCGATGGGCGGCGGAGTGCGAACCGCCGAACAGCGAACCGATCTGGCGCATGGTCGGGTTGGTGCGCCAGTACGCGGCCACCAGCAGCACCCGATCAGCAAGGTCGAGGGCCCACTGCCGGCCCGGTCGGCGATGGCGTCCCCGCCGCGTTCGGCGACCAGACGGACCAGCCAGCGGAACTGGGCGGACTGCAGACCGGTGAACGGAAAGATCCGCTCCGGCCGGGCTGAGGAGATCACCTGCACCACGACACCTTCGGCAATCGTCCTCAGCGGACAGACGCCGGGTTACGAGACGTCTCTGAGGCAGGCTTCCCAATGGCGAGAGCGGTGCGCGGATCATGGTCACCCGCGGCAAGGTGTCAAGTGTCTTTTTAAGAGACGCCAAGTCCAGTGAGAAATTGGCTGGGCTGCCCTGACCAAGTTATAGATAACGCCTCGCGGGCACGGGTAGCCGAGACGAAGAGCAACGAGCGCTCGCGTTGGATATCCCGCTGGTGATCGAGGTGGTCGGCCTCCCTGGCCGTGACCGCCGCAGGGAGCGGGAGACTTCGCGATCCAGCGCCGACGATCGCAACCGCCCGGAATTCGAGTCCCTTGGCTCGGTGCATCGTCATCGCCTGGACTCCGGCCTCCGGTTTGGCTGTCTGTCCTGACTTGATCAGCGCCGCCTCAACACCAGCCGCTTTCAGTGCGGTCACGGCAGCGTTGGCGACCGCGTTGGTCCGGGCGATGACCGCGATCTCGTCCAGCGGGATGCCAGCCGTACTCCAGGTCCGGACGCGATCCACCAGAGCGTTCATCTCCGCCACGGGTGAGGAGTATCCGGCGACGTCTGGCTTTGCGCCGCGTAGGACAGAGCGGTAGCCGCGCAGGGTGTCGGAGCCGCCGTCGAGGTCGTCGTATCCGTTGGGGCTGTCGGGGTCGATGACGGTGATTGCGGCATTGAGGATTTGCCGGGTGGTGCGGTAGTTCAGTGTCAGGCGGCTGGATCGGCCGCGGATGTCGATGCCGAGGCTGCCGAGGGTGACGCGGTTGTCGTAAATGCGTTGGAAGGTGTCACCGACGATGAACATGTCGTCGGGGCCGGAGGGCGCCAGCGCGCGGAGCAGAGTCCAGTGGGCGGCGTGTAGGTCCTGGGCTTCGTCGACGACGACATGCTGGTAGGGCCGGTCGGCGTCAGTCCAGTTCGCGGTAATGTCACCGGCTCGAACGGCGGCCTGTTTGAAGCCGAGTGCCTTGTCGCGGTCTAGACGTCGTTCGAACTCTTGGATGAGTGTCCAGATGGCGGCTCGGTCGGCTCGGGTGATACGACGTCCACGCCCGGCGCGCGAGGCGCTGAAGTACTGCTCCCGGGTGCGGATGTTCTGGGCGAGGACTACCTGTTCCCATTCGCTAATGAGGAATGGACGATCGAAGGAGTCATCGCGGGCGAGTTCAGTGATGACATCGTTCCATCGTGCGGCGATGGCGGCGTCGCCGAGGACGTCCACATTCGTCCATTGGGCGTCGGTGTCGTTGCGCAGGATGTCCCGGACGACCTTGTCGATGTTCAGCACGTCGACTTTGCTGGTGAGGTCTGGGCCGCCGAGGTCGTCGAGGAGCCGGTGGAGCAGGTCGGACAGGGCGTTGGTGTAGGTGGTCAGCAGGATCTTGCGGTCGGTACTGGGTGGAAACGCCGCCGCGAGTGCTTTGACACGGTGCAGGGCGACGACGGTCTTGCCGGTGCCGGGGCCACCTGAGACGCGGGCAGGACCGTTGTAGGGCTTCTTTCGGTACGCCAGTCGGCGTTGTTGAGGGTGCAGAAAGATCCGCCACTCCGACATGGGTTTGAGGAGCATTCGCTCCAGTTCTTCGGAGTCGTCGGTGACGACGGCGAAGGTCTCTCGGGTTGCGGGGCGTTCCACGGCGGCGGCCACGTCGTCGGGGTCGACGTCACTGTCGGCCTCGGATTGGGTGACGATCTCTGCCCAGACCTGGTCGGTGGTCTTACCGTCCGCGAGCGCGAGGATAACTTGGCTGGCGAGGGCGGGTATCTGCTCGGCGATGCCGAGGAGTGCGTCCTCGGTGCGGATCTCCCGCAGCGTCGGCACCAGGGTAGGTGCGATTCCGAGTCGGGCAAAGTCCGCGTCCGAGGTTTTCTCGAAGAAACCCGGCTTGTTGTGCGCGGCAGGCAGCACGTCGCCGGTACGGAGCAGAATTTCTTTGATGGCGCCATGGTCGTAGAACTCGACTCCGCCGGTCACTTTGTTGACGTTCCAAACGGTTTGGGCGGCGTAGGTGTAGGCGTCGTCGTGGGGTTTGATGCTCGCGAGGTAGAAGGTGGTGTGGTCGGGGCGCCACAGGACGGCGCGGAAGTTGTCGTTGACTCGCGCCGTCCAGACCCGTTTGTCGTGTGCGCCATGGGGTTGCTTGAGGTTCAACCCAGAGGCGTCGGGGTCTTTGCGGAGTTTGAGCATGAAGTCGACGACTCGGCGTTGGATGGTCGCGTCGAGGCTCTGGTAAGCCTTGTCGAAGGTGTCCGCGAATAGGACGTTGACCTTAGCCATGCGCGGCCTCCAAGTCATGGATCAGATCAGTGAACGCGATCGCGGCGTCGCCGTCAGCGCGGTGAATGTGCCAGCCTGCATGGCGATAGGCATTGTCGCGATCGCCGTCTTCATCGATGACGACGGCGATTCGGACGCTGGGCCAGGCCAGTTCCACGGGCCATGCCTCGTCGCCGAGTTCGTAGCCGATCTCGGGCGGCGGGGTTTGCGCGTGTGCCAACGCCATCAGCAACGACTCGACCTGTGGCGATGAAAGGTCGATGGCGTCGGCCCATGGGCCCGTCAACGCGGGCTTCACGGGAGCACCGGCTTGGGCGGATGCGAGTACCGGTACGCGGTGTGCGTCGATCTGCAGGGTTTGCGATAAGGCGCTCTGTTCGAAGTAGCGACCTGGTCCGGCGACGAACTGAAGCAGGTTCGACCAGGCGAGCCATTGCGCCCAACGAGCTCGGTGCTCTTGATCGGTTAGTGCGGTTGGCCGGTCGTCCAAACAAGTGAACACCGCCCAGGCCATGGCATCGGGTCGTCCCGTCGACCGGGGGCGATTGTCTCGGATGCCGACGATCCGGCAGCCAGCCGGGCTGGCCGCTATCAGCCCGACTGCCTCGGCAGTCTTGGCGGCCGCCGGCGGCATGGTCGCTTCGCCGGCGATCAGCGCCGGCAGCCGATCGGCGATGGCCAACCGGTCGACGGCGCCGGCCTTACCCATGCTGGTCAGCCCCGCCAGGAGCGAGACCGCCCGACGTGCCCATACCTCCGGATCCGGGTTTTCTAGGAAGGCCAGGAGGGCCTCGACCGGGTTGGCCAGTGCGGCGTCCAGTGGTCCAGCCGTGCTATCGCCCTTCAAGGTGGTGATGAAGTAGTGGTTGGTCGCCGTGTCCAACGCTTTGTCGGTGAGAAGGTCCGGACGGGGGGCACGCGCGGCGATGTTCTGCTCGACGCAGCCGGCCCAGGCCCGGACGTCGTCCCATGTCAACTGCCAGACCCAGGTGCCGTCGTCACGCAGTGAGGTGCGTTTAGCGGCGTCCGCGGCGATCTCATTGTTGTCGGTACTGGCGTGGAAGGCGTAGCCGTCAAGGAAGATGGCCAGCTTAACGCCGCCATCCGAGGTCAGAACATAGTCGGGTTCGCTGCGGACCGCCCCGGCCTGGGGCACGTGGTCACGCATCCGCCACTGGACGGCCGGGCCGTCCACGGGCTTGAGTTTCAGTTCGAACTCCACCCCGCGCGATCCAGCACGCGGCACCAGGGAGAAGCGATCACGGGCCGCAGCGTCGTCCTGGGCCTTGTCTGCCTTCGCCCGCAGCGTCTCCACGAACAGGCGTTCCAGCTCGCTGTCAGCCAAAGCGTGGATCTGAATGTCGGCGAGGGTGTCGATCTCTTCGGGTTGCCAGCCTTCGAGGATCTCGGAGAGCAGCTCCGCAGCGGTCTCCCGAGAGACGAGTTCGTGCTGGCTGGACACCACGAATGGCAGCAGACACCGATGACAGGGCTGACGGTCCTCCTTACCGCAGGGGCAGCTTTGAATGTGTGCGAGCGCCAACCGCAGGACTCGTTCCATCGCCCGACAGTCGGCGAGGTTCTCCAGGTACCCGGTGCCGCCGGGCATGGTGTCGTGCAGGACCAGGAATTGCCGGGGGGTGTCGCGGTCATCGCCCGGCATGGTCGCCATGACGGCCCGGATGTGGTCGGGTTCGCCGCCGAAGTACTTGGTGATCCCGAGCATCAGCGCTGCCTGGAACGATACAGCTCGCTTCGGTACGAGCGTGGTGGAGAAGGGTAGGAGCAGCCGTAGGGCATGGGTACGCAACTCATGTGCGGTGATCAGCGTGACTGTCTTCTCCTTGTGCACACCGAGGTCACGCTGTGGGCACCAGCGGGCGTGGCGGGTCCCGATCCGGCGAGCCTGCCGGTCGTACGCCTGTGGATGGACGCCTTGCACCGCTCCGCAGGTCTCGCAAGCTTGGAAACCAGGTGCCTTCACGGTGTCGCCCGCGACGTCGAAGTCCGAGCCCGGCGATCCGTCCGGGCCGAAGTTGAGGTGCCTGATCACGGCTTCCCGGGCGAACTCCACGCCGAAGAAGCGGTCCGCGTTGCGCCAGGCCCGCAGGCCGTGCGGCTGCTTTGGGTCGATGTCCACCAGCGTCGCTGTCACGTACCGGCGCTGGTCGCGTTCGTCGCGGTCGTCGGTGATCCGCGCGTCCTCGCGGCGTTCCCGCGCACGGGCACGCTCGGGCAGCAGGACGGAGCGTTGGGAGGCAGCGGGGTCGGCGATACCCGCGTCCTTGCAGCGGGGGCAGCGTTGCAGGACCACGTCGGTGCTGTCGGTCAGTACATAGCCGCAGGCCCGGCAGAATCGCCAGGTGGTGTACGCGGCGCGTTGCGGCGTGCCGATGTCCAGGCCGTCAACGATGAATTTTGAGCCGTCGGCGTGGAAGGTGTTGCCCGGTGCCAACTCCGTCAGGCCCAAAGCGGCGCTGCGTCCGTACTCGGTCTGAGTTTCCTGGAACTCCCCGTCGGGGTCTTTCCACCAGAGCGCCGCGTCCAGCCAGGTCGGGTCGTCGTGCAGGGTGTAGTTGGGTAGCAGACCGAGCCGCACCAGCGCGTTCACGGAGTTTTCCTTGACCAGGCCGTCCAACCGGCGGCGGACCGCCTTCAACTCCGCGAACAGGGACCGCCGATCGTCGCGGCGGTCGGCATCGGTGGTGTCGATGGGGATCGCGTCGAACGCCACATTGATCGCGGCCAAGCGCTGTTGCAACTCCTCGCGCCGACGCCGCCATGCGGCGACCGCCTTACCGACTTCGGTGTCGATGTCGCCCTCGGCGAAACTGATGACGGCCCAACGAGCGTCCTTACTCATGCCGGGGAACAGGTCGATGAACTGGGCGGACAGAACGTTGTGCCGGGAACGGGCAACCTCCAGTAGGCGGCGTAGCCATCCCCCGGCGTCGTCCAGGCCCGACTGGAACAGTTCACCGATCCACCGCGGCATCGGCGCGCTCGGCGCCGCAGTAGCGTCCCAAAGTGAACGGTCGGCGGCCCGGTCGAACAGGTAGGCCAGGTAGTGCCGGCGCAGGATCTCGACCGCGTCTAGATAGCAGGCCGGCGGCACGATGCGTCCGGCCAGCATCGCCGTCGGTCGGTGGAGGTAGTACTGGTTCCGGGCCCGTCGCGGCACGAACGCCACGACCATCGCATTGCCGGTGGCGCGCCCGGCCCGTCCGATGCGCTGCGCGTATTGGGCCGGGCCGGGCGGCATCGAGGTCAACAGCACCGCCGACAGGTCGCCGATGTCGATACCCAACTCCAGGGTGGGCGTGCACGTCAGCACGTTCGGGTCGAACGGGTGGGCGCGGTGCTTGAAAGCCCGCTCGACCCGCTGACGCTTCGGCTTAGTAAGGGCCCCGGTGTGCTCTGCCGTGAGGACATCGCCGGGACGGTCGACGTGGTAGAGACGCCGGTAGAAGTCATCGCCGGCCCTCCTCCGGGTGTCCCGCACGAAACGGCCGCCGCATCGAAAGCGCAGGCAGGGCAGTCCCTCCCACGCCAACGACATGCCGGGGGCGACGGTCTGCCGCCAGGTGCACTCCGAGCACCGCACTCCGTGGTCGGCAACGTCGTCGCCCGCCTTGCCGTGCACAAGGGAGTGCACCTGGATGCGGCTAGGCGCCAACGCGTACACGGTGGCACCGTTGCTGGCGTAGTACGTGTTGACCAAGCCCTGCTCGGCGAAGACCGCGAACGCCTTAGTGTTCAACTGTGCGGCCTCGTCCGGGCTGCCAGTGACATTCCGCTTGGCCCAGTCGGTCAGCCAAGTGTCGGTACGTCCACGTGCCAAAGCGTCGAACTCGGTGTCCCCATGACCTCCGTTGATCATGAAGACGGGTGCGGCCAGTCCGCTCGGGAAGGCCTGCATACCCGTGGGGCGACCACCCCAGATCGGCCACCGCCGCGCGCCGGCCTGCTCGAGGTAGCGGTCGAGCCAGGAGTGGTAGATCGCACCACGAAGCCGCATCCGCTCCAACAGCCCTCGCGCGTACCCGAGGTAGGCCCGACGGTCGGCGGGAAGCATCACCTTGCCGGGGATCCGCTGATGCGCGTTCCTCAACTGCTCGATCAGCTCGTCCGGGTCGGGGATGTGAATGTCGACCGCGGCCGTGCGGGTCAGTTCGATGGTACGGCCCAGCCGAGACCGCAAACCGAACTCCAACTGAGTCTGGAACAGCAGCCGATCCTGCAGCATCTCCATCGCACTGGTCAACGGTTCCCCGTCGAGCAGGCGCAGGATCTCCGGGTTGTCGCGCAGGTCCGGTGGGATCAGCGACGCCAGTCGCTCCTTGCCGGACGGTTTCGCGTGTTCGGCGACCGCCGACTCCGCCGCATCTAAGGCCAGGTCATGGACGGCAACCGCAGCGTCGGACCGCAGGTTGGCCGCCAGCAGGCCGCGGAACGTGAACCCGAACGACCGGTGCGCGATAAACCCGGCCCGGTGAGTGGCGTCCTGCACCGCGTCGGTGAACGCGAGCAACTTACGCTCACCGACGCTTAGGTGCCGCTCAGAGAACAACTGGGTGATGGTCACCGACGCCAAGGTTGCGGTGCCCGCTCCGAGGAACCGCATCCCGTCATCCAGCCCACACGACGGACAGGTGTCGTCGTTGCCCGCCGGGATCGCCCCGACCACAGTGGCCACCGGAACGGTCCGATCCGTGGGACTGGCCAGCAACATCCGTCCCTCGGCGTCGAGATGCTGCGCCTCAGGCTCGTGCTGGCTGGCGCGCAGCATCCACCGGACCCGGCTCTCTCGCCGGCCCGCGGCCCGGTAGATCTCCAAGGGGCGGGTCTTTAGTTCCCGCCAGTCCAGCGCGGCTTCCTTCGACAGCGCCGCCCACCCGGACTGACCGCAGTGCCGGCAGTACACCGCAGGCAGGTGACACCGCAGCGCCGCCGGAGCCGGAGCGGCCGTATCCGTGTCCGGGTCCTCCGCCGCAGCGTCATGGTCCTTCGACCGGTATACGGCAAGGTTCAACCAGTTCGGCTGGCTGTCCCCCGTCGGACCGTCGTCGTCGAACCAGCGAAAGTGCGGCTCGTGGGTGGCGGCACGGATGACCCGGCGAACCTCACGTACCCATAGCTGGGCCTCAACTTTGAGCAGCGGACGTAGCCGACCTTGCGCGTCCACGACCCGCGCAGCCGAAACGAGGGCGAGCAACCGCATCAACGCTGGGCCGAACGCCGCCTTTGGAGCGTCTGTGCGAGAGGGCGCCCACGCCGGCCCACCGCCGTGTACCGCGAACGGTTTCGCAATCTGGGCGATCGTCAGCGGCGCTTGTGTCGCCGACTCCAGCAACGCGCGGACAAGAATGTGGGACCGCAACAGCCGCCCCAGTTCCACCGCGTCGCTCGCGTCGATGCCCACCGTCAAGCGCGCGACCTCATTGAGGTCCGCAGGATTGCCGAGCGGATCGGGGACCGCGGCCAGCTGCTCCGGCGTTGGGAACGGCAAGTCCTCGAAGTTGATCTCCCCGCAAAACTCCTCCGAGGTGAGCCGGTCCTCATCGATCACGGCATCCGGGCCGAACTCCATCCCGAACACCTGCTTGGCGAAATCCAGCAACTTCCGCCGATCGGCCTCGGCCGAGTGCTCACCCAACCCGGCGTCGGCGGCACCGTCACTCGCCAATGTCGCCGACGTGGCGACGGGAGTGATCTGCCCCAGTGGTCGGCTTTCCTCGTTCAGCGACGTCGCCGCCCCCAACCGGCGCAGCAGCATCGCAACGTCGGTGCCCTGTGCGCCGTCGTAGGTGTGGAACTCGTCCAACACCACGTAGCGCAACGACCGGCTCTGCCACAGCGGCAGATCCGGGCCACGCTGCAGCAGCAAATCCAACATCTTGTAGTTGGTCAGCAGAACGTCCGGCGGATTCTCCCGGATCTCGTCACGATCCCGCAGCACCCGACTGATCGCCTCGTCGCCCTCCAGATCCGAAGACCCAAATTCGCGGGCGTACGACGCCGGGCTTTCCTCGTCATCCCCTCCTTTGCGACCGCCGCCGATGTAGATCCCGGCCGTCACGTCCCGCAACTCAGGGTCGCCGCTGAGCACCTCGTCGATCCGCCGAGCTTGGTCGTCGGCGAGCGCGTTCATCGGGTACAGCAGCAGCGCCTTCACTCCGGTCTGCCCCTGCGCCCGCGCCCGCCGGCAATGGTCAAGCACCGGCACCAGGAAAGACTCCGTCTTGCCCGAACCGGTGCCGGTGGTCACGATCGTCGGCTTGGGCTGCTGACCCTTCGACGACAGACGCAACCACGCCCGCTCCTGATGCAGGAACGGCTCAAAGCCGGTCGGAAACCAATCAAGACCCCGACGGTACGCACCTGTCGCCGGCTTAAAACCCGGGCGCACCCGCAAGTACGGCCCACGGAACACACCACTGCGTTCGTCGTTGAGGAACGACTCCAACACGTCATGGACGTCATCGTCAGCCAACGCGAACGCTGTGGTCAGATACTGAACAAGACTGCCCTTGAGATCATCAACCGCCAGGGAAGGGATCACAGCTCGACGACCTCTGGGTACTCCCCGGCATCCAAACGCCGCTTGAACTCGTGGTAGGCATGCGTCATCTCCGCCTCGCGGTTCGGCTTCACCCACCCGGCCGAGATCTCCGGCGCCGACGCCCCGGTCAGCTCGGCCTTCTTCCACGCCTTGACAATCGCAGCCTCGTCCTCGGTCTGTCGGACCCCCCGGTTATGCGTCTCCGCCCCAATCTTGTGCCCATCTGGCGCGAAGAACATCTCCCACTCGTACTTACGCAACACCGCGAACTGTGACCGGTACATCGCGCACAATTGCTCAACGGTCAGTCCCAGCATCAACGCGACAAGCGCGTCAACCTCGACCAGCGCTAGCCGACGGTCATAGTCGGTTCTTAAAGGTGTGTCCATCGTCCACTTGGAACCGATTTCAGCCAGCGGCGTACGTCCCAACTTGGAATTCGCCCATCGGTCCGTCGCCCACGCATCTCCGAATAACTCCTCCCAGAGTGGTGCATAGTCTCGCGTTAAGCAGTTCAATCGCAAGGTTCGCAGCAACAACGGCGTCACCAAGGGGTGTTCCAGCGGCGCGGGCAGCTGCCTCATCTGATCCATATGCAAATTACTCTTGCCAGCGATTCTACAACTGAAGTCTAGCGGAATCGAAGCCCACACCCCAGCAAGCGCGGCGGTTAGTCTATTGGAATCGAGCACTATAGAATTGACCGTATCGACGTGCGTCGGCCCTGGTGGAATTAGGGTTGCGTAAAGCGTTCTCTCGGTACCCATCACAACCCACCGACGCCAGACCGTTCGCCATCGGTCAGTCGCGGGAGCACCACCCCAGATGCGTTGTCTCGCTTGGAACTGCTCAGGGGAGCAAGCCCGCACATAGTTAGTTCTGGGTATCACCCTATCGGCCATCTCGGTTAAATCCCAGGGAGAATAGTCCTTATTACTTCTGCAGTTCGCATTAGGATTCTTCGCAAACGGCATTGCGACCGAAAAGTGCGGGCCTTGCAGGATTACCTCACGCCACGAGGACGGCTGATCAGACTCTAATCGCATAGTGCCGTCCTCCTTGGCAAGCTTTTCATTGAGCCCTTGAGAAAACGACGTTGAGAACATCGCAAGCCGTTTGGGGTGCTTGCCAAGAGCACGCACAGCATCGTTGTCATCAGCAGTGATAGGACGCAAGCCGCGCGCCTCATTCGGAGGCAGTTCGTTTGTACCCCCAAACATCGCCCAGTCCGCCAAGATCTCTTTCGTAACAGTGATAACTCGGGACGAATGCGGCCTCAGGTCCCAACCGCCCCAGGGATACTGCAGGCTGGGAACTTCTCCCACCCCGTCATGCCCTAGCGAAGCCTCGATGATGGATGGATGAACGAGTCTGGCCATCTGAAGGAAGTTGATCTCCTGCGGACGCCCATAAACGTTAATTCCAAAGCTTCGGTTATTGTCGACGTCTTCAAACAATAGGATGTTATTTCCGAAATGGAATCTCCGTCGCAGCCTGGCATATGATTCTGCCCGCAGAGGCCCACCCGCAGGGTCCACAAAATGCTGCTCCTGATGAATCATTGCAACAATTCCATACGAGCTTGAGTTCTTCCAACTCCGCTCCATGAAGTTAATATAAAGGTTGGTCCTAATGCCAGACAAGAGCGGGTGTTCGACTTCGGACCCGAGATGCCGACTCAACCCGGACCATGCGCCAAGATCTGAGAGATAGCCGGCAGCAACACCAGGTTCAGCGAGCAATGCAGCGCGTCGGCTATTAGTAGTTCTCGTTGAAGCATTCTCCTGCAGAGCAAACCACGGATCATGCTCGGCGAGAGCGAGCTCATCGATCCAATCTAGCCGGACCCAAGGCGGGTTTCCGACCTGCAGCCGGAAGCCGCCTTCTGCAAATACTCGAGCGAACTCGAGTTCCCAGTGGAAAAAACCCTCCCGGTCGGCTATCTCGCTAAGGACAGACCACCATTCGAAGCGGTTGTCGATGGCAATTCGCCCGATCGGTGTGCATTGGGCGAGAGAACGATCGGCTTCGTCCTCAATGGCAAGATGAGCGAAGTCGTTACCTGCCCCGAAAGCTCCGAATACGTCGTCATGACCGCCGCCGGTGTCAAAGCGCTTGGAGCTTCGGCTCGCCTTTGGGGGCGGGGTACCGAGGACTGCCTCACAGAACGACAACCATTCGTCGAGAGTGGGTGGAGCAATGTCGGCGCCGCGGCCCACGGGCCAAAACCAGAGGGCGCACCATGCGTCCATGACGGTCTTCAGACGGTTGTAGGGCGATTCGCGGTCGTCGTACAAAGCCTTCGTGACCTCGTCGCGGCTAACCGCGCCTGAGGCGGGCTGCGGCAAGGTCCTGTCGGGGTCGACGCCCCATACGTCGATATTGCGGCGGATCTCCTGTTCGGAGATGGCAATCCGCTTGCGGGTCAGCTCCCACAGGCGTTCGACGCGTTGCGCGAGGGCAAGCAGCCGATCCTTGGTCTTCTTGTCGCTAGGCATCCTACGGATCTGCTGACGCCACTTCATCAGCGCGCCGCGCTCATCGGGGACGATTTCCCTAGCCTGCGGGGCCTCGACGACTGCGCCCCAGCCCTGGGCGGGCAGCAGGAAGTGGTGGATCTCGTCGTCGGCGAGGCGATCGATGACCTGGCCGTCGGCGTCGCAAGCCATCGGGCGGTCGGTGGGTGGGGTGGTACGCCAGGCGCCGCGTTTCAGCAGGTCTGCAGAGTAGACCGCCCGGCGGGCACCGATGAGGGAGTTGCCGCGGCGCAGGTGCAGGCCGAACCACGGGGCTTCGAGCTTCTCGTGCATGACGTTAAGCCAGATCGAGACCTCGGCCAGCTCGACGGCGGTGGCGTTGAGGTCGACGCCGTAGCAGTTGTGCAGGGCCAAGTACGCCTTAACCTTCTGCCGTTCGGCATCCAAGCGGTCCGGCAGCAGCTTCTCGCCGCGCTCGCGCTGGGCGCGTTCGAGGTAGGCGTCGGCGAGCTGGTTGATGGCCTCGTTGAGGAAGGCGCCGGAGCCGAGGGCCGGTTCACAAATGGTGAGGTCGAGGATATCCCGGGCCGTGGTCTCGTCGGTGAGCAGCTCGGCGAGTGCATGCTTGACCGTGCACTGGGTCAGGACTTCCGGCGTGTAGTAAGACGCCGAGCGCTGCCGTTCTCTCCCAGAGAGCCGGTAGACGAACGATCCCTTGGTGTGGATGATTCGGTTGAGTTCGCCGGTGATGGGATTGGCCCGCAGGACAAAGTAATTCGGGTCGTAATCACTGGCCTGGTTGACGGGAACAATCCAAGTGCCTTTGGACGGGTCGGCCTTCTCATTGTCCTCACCATCAGCGCTCTTTCCGGCCACCTTGACGGTTTTGGCGACCTCGTAGACGTCCTCGGGGGCGAAGAAGCCGGTGTAGGACATCAGTCCCTCGTACACGGCGCCGAGTTGGTTGATCCCGAGTTGGGCGTACGAGATGAAGCCGCGTTGCCCTGCGGCCCGGCCACGGCCGCGGCCGGTTTGCTCCGGGGTGAGCACGAGCAGGTTGAGGACCTGCCAGAGGCACTTGTTGCGCAGCCGGGTGTCGACGGTGTGTTGGCCAACGCGCACACTCCGGCCAATGAGTTCGGTGCGGTCCGGGCGGAAGAGGTCCGACTTCAGCGCCTCGAATTTGATGCCATCGGCGTCGAGGGCGACTTCGGCGCCGTCCTCGTCGAGCACGACCTCCGTGGTGCGTTGCGGGCTGTGTCCCTTGTCGACGAGCGTGAAGAGCAGTCTGAGGCAGTGGTCGAAGTAAAGACCCTCATCGGCCTCTTCCGGGAGGTCGTAGCTGACGGCATCGGCGAGCCGGGAGAGGCCATACCCCTGTTGGTAGGCTTCGTTTTTGCTGGGCAGGATGCCCAGCTCCGGTCTGGCCTCGGCGTAGAGCAGGAAGAGGATGCGGTAGAGGTAGCGCAGCGACTGTTCGGTCAGGCGGCGTGCGAGGGTGTCGCCTAGGTCGTCCGGGTCTGCGCCGTGCTCGCGGATGCGGTCCAGGATCTCCTGAGCGATCAGCTCAACGGATTGACGCAGGGCCTCCCGCAGCTCTTTGGAGACCTTCACCGCGTGCTTGTAGCTCTTGTCAACCAGGCTGGACAGTGCGGTTTGGCCATCGAAGGTAATCAGTGATTCCGCGCCGAAGAGCGCTGCGACGGTCTCCAGCTCGCCGCCGGAGGTGGTGTCCTTGGCGTGCAGCGCCTGGGTCAGGTTGACCGCAAGGTATCCGCGCGGCCAGGCGGAGCCGTCGGCGAGCAGGACGACGTTGCCGGCGAGCAGGAGCACATACCGGGGCGGGTCCTCGCACGCGAACAGGAACTCGATGGCTTTGCCGGCGTGGTCGATCGCCTCGTCGCCGTCGAGTTTGATCGGTGCCAGCAGCCGACAACCGCCGATGGTGTCGACAATGCCGTCGACGGTGTCGGTCCAGGTGGCTTCCAGGGCGACGAGTTCCAGGCCGCTGGGCCCGGTGATGGCGAGCGCGACCGGCACCTGGCGGTGCTGGTCGAGTTGGACGACGTCCAGCGAGGTGCTGCGCAGCACCGCCTGGCCTCCAGCCGCGTCGGCGGAGGGGACGTCGTAGGCGAGGGCCTGCAGGACCATCTCGTGGACTTCGCGGACCTGCTCGACGATCCGCGGGTCGGTGAGCGCTTCGGGGGTGGGATCGTCGCCGAGCTGTTCGGTGATGCGGTCGCGGTGGGTGAAGAAACGTTGCCCCAGGGCCTTGATGCCCTGCGCGGAGTTGGATGGCCGGTCAGCAGCGGACGTGCCGGCGAGGATGGCTGCCTTGTCGGCGTCGCTCCAACGTTTGCGCAGGTCTTCGAGGTCGTTCTTGAGCAGCGAGGTCAGGTAGTGGTCGGAGATGTACTCGCCATAGTTGGTGATCGAGGTGAACGCCATGGCCGTGTCACACGCTCCGTTCGGGGACGAGGACACCGACGACGCGGATCATCGGCTCGCCGTCGGTGGTGAGTTCGTCGATCAGCTGTCGAACCTTTGTCGCGGTGTGCCGTACGCGTTGTTCTTCCCGGCTCCGGACGGCGGTGAGGGTAAGTTGCTCGTAGCGTGCGCCGGTCGCGGCCTCCCACCGGCGAAGCTGCTCGCTGTAGGCGACCAGCGGAGCCATGAGTTTGTCCTCCTCGGCGCGACGGCGCTCGGCCATTTCGACCCGGGCCACTTCCACGGCCTTGGGGATCAACAATTCCAGCGCAGGCAGGTCACCTATGGGGCTCATCCGCATTGCCCGGTTGACCTTCGCATCGTGCAACACCTGGACGAACTCGCGCCCGTCGACCTGCATGCCGTCGGCGCGGTGGTGTAGGGCCAGCCAGGCGAGCACGGTCGGCTTACCCTGCCGGTTCGAGTACCGGCCGTTGACCAGGAACACCGGATCGGTGACATTGGCGGCGATGACCGGCGCGGTCAAGCGCCGGGCGTGGGTGGTGTCGGCTGATCTGCGGGCGAGGACCTTGTCGACCAGCCACTCTATGACCGGGTGCTGGTCGGTGAGGTAGGAGATGTCTGGCCAGCCGGACTCGGCGTACTTCTGCTCCCGGGTTGCCGGACCCCGGCGCTTGGCACGGTTACCGCTGTGTTTGCGGGCCAACTCTAGGCGGTTGGTGGCCACCTCGGCGGAGAAGGTCAGAGTCATCTGTTCTAGGACCCGCCGCTCGTCCAGATATGCCTGCGGCAGCACCTTGAGGCGGCGTTGTAGGTCCGCGAGGCGATGCCCGTCGCGGTTGAGATCGAATTCGAACGTATCCGGGTAGTCGGCGGCATCCAGCCAGGTCAGACCGATGGCTTCCGCTGGATTAGGGAACGCCTCGGCGAACGCGTCCTCGACGAACTCCCTTGTCGACCCGAACAGTCGGGGCGGCCGCACCGTGTCGTCGGGCCGACCTTGCTCCTCGCCTACCGTCTGGTCCTCGTCGAAGCCGCCGCCGGCCATGAAGATGTCATCGTCGTCGGTCGGCTCGTCAGGCACGACCTCGTTGATATCGCGTCCGGCCAGGAACGCTTCTTCGACGCTCATCTGCTCGGCGTCCTCGTCCCGCAGGCCCATCAATGCGGCGGCCTCTCCCAGGGTGCGGTGCGCGCTGTCTTCCTTGTTGGCCAGGACCTTCGACACCGATTCGTCGGCCTCGTGCTTCGGGTTGGCGGAGCGTTGCAACATCACCCGGATCTGCGGCGAGACGCGTTGGCCGTAGCGGTCAATGCGGCCGTTGCGCTGCTCGATGGTGATCAGCGACCAGGGAATGTCGTAGTGGACCAGCTGATGGCACTGCCGGTGCAGGTTGACGCCTTCCGCGGCGATGTCGCTGGTCAGCAGGATTCGTACGTCGCTGCTCTCCAGGGCGAAGTCTTTGACGATGCGTTGCTGATCCTCGTCGGCTTGACCGCCGTGTAGAACGCGCACCGGACCGGTGACGCCCTTCTGGCCTTGGGGCGCCGCGTCCTGTTGCTCGAAACCAAGCCGAGCCGAAAGCTGCCGGTGCAGCCAGTCGATCGTCTTACGGCGCTCAGAGAAAATCACCACCCGAGTTGGCGACTTCGGGCCGATACCGATCTTATCCACCAGCACCTCCACTAGAGCGGCAAGCTTGGCGGAGTCATCGTCAGTCACCCTGCCGGCCAGATCGGCGAGGCGCTGTAGAGCGGCGATCTCCTGAGCACGGGCAGGATTGCCCTCTCCGCGCTTGAGACGGCCCTCGACGGTCTCCAGCAGTGCCTTGTGGGAGGAGAGGAACGCCTTGAGCAAGGTAACCGGGAACAGTCGACTGCCCTTGCCTGTGACCGGGGGCGACTTCGCAACTGGCGGGGCGATCCAGGTCGCGTACAACTCGTCCAGGACCGCTTCCTCGGCCGGTGTCGCCCGGCAGTCGACGAACTGCGGTTTGGCGCGCTCCGCCCACTCTGCGCCGAGCTGCGCGGCCACATCGGGGGTCATCTTATGCCGCCGGACGTAAAGGCGCTGAAGCTGATCCCGGGTGGCACGCTTCTTGACGTCAACGATAGCGGTGGGATCGATAAGGCTGATCAGCTCGTTGAACGACTCGTCGTCGCCGTTGTGCGGGGTAGCCGATGCGAGGATGAACGCATGGGTGGTCGGCGCGAGCACCCGGGCCAGCTGGTTGTTCAGCGCCGTCTTGCTGATCAACTTGTGTGACTCGTCCATGACGACGGCATCCCACTGGACTCGGCGCAGCTGGTCCCGGTAGCGAGCGCTCTTCAGGGTGTCGATCGACGCGATCACCCGCTGGTAGTAGTCGAAGGGGTTACGTCCCGCTGGGAGCTTGCGCTGCATCCGGGCGACACCTGTGGAGTCCAGGCCTACCAACCCGATAGCGAAGCGGGTCCACAGCTCGTGCTGGAACTGCTCCAGGATGTGGCGGGGGGTTACCACCAGGATCCTGTCGCCGCGGCCTCGCCTGATCAGCTCCGAGAGCAGCAGCCCGATCTCCAGGGTCTTGCCGAGACCGACCGCGTCCGCGATCAACAGCCGAGGCCGTAGGTTCGCGAACGCGCGATTGGCCGGCTCTCGCTGATAGAGCAGGTCGTCAGCCAGGTGCGTACCGGCCGTCGCCAAGCGTCGTTCGCCCTGCGGGAGGGGCGTCTTGCGCAGGAGCGCCTCGATGAACAGGCGAGACCGGCGGAAGCCGGGCGACGTGTCGTGAATGAGCTGGGTGTCCTCCGCGCGCAGCGGCGTAACGGTGTCCAACGCGCGCGGGTGGTGAAAGAAGACCGCCGGTTGATCACGGACGAGCGGAGAGGTCCCGGTGACCACCAGCCGAGAACCATCCGGCGTACGGCTGACTTCGGTGACGAGCCACTCCTCGTCTCGTGCTAGCACCGTCATGCCCGAGGCGAACTGACACTCGTCGTCGCTATCCACGCTGACTATCGACTCGCTCATATAATCTTCCCGTTCAAGCGCACGCAGGTAGGTTATTGTCCGTAACTGTCTCGTCGGCGATCCACTACGTCCCGCCACCGAGCGACCCAGCCCGTGCTGAAATCCCTCCCAGCCGCCGACGCCCCGTCGCCTCCACCGGTGCCCCTGTGTGGTTCGTACGCCGCGGCACCGACACCGCTCCCACCGGTCGACACGAGGACGAACGTCGGCACCGGGACAGGCTCGGCCGCCCAAGCATCGACGAAATCTCGGATCTCGGGCGGCAGCGGCAATCCGGCCTCGCTGGCCAGCGGGACTGCAAAATCGGTCAGGTGATCGAGCGCAGTTCGGAACACCGTCAGCGCTGTTGGACGGTTCGCGGGGTCAGCCGCCAGACATGACTCGACCAGGTCGTAGAGCGATTCCGGCACGAGATCGAGGTTTGGAGGGAAGCCCGCCAGCCGGTCGTGAGGCATGACGCCGTCGAACGGCGTTCGGCCCGTCGTCACCCAGACGAGAACGGCACCCAGGGCGAACACGTCTGACTTCTCAGTTGCCTTCCTGGGGTCCAAGAGATGCTCATTCGCGCAGTACTCGGAGGAACCGAAGAAGCTTGGATCGACGGTGATCCCACCCCCTTCTGAGAAGCGGGAGATCCCGAAGTCGATGACCTTGATACCGGAGCCCTCCACGAGGATGTTCTGCGGTTTGAGATCGCGGTGCAAGATGCCCTTTGCATGGATTTCTGCGAGTGCCTCGCCCAACCCCGTAGCAAGCCACCACGCGGGAAGGACGTCGAATGCACCGTACTGATGGACCAGAGTGTGAAGCGGCGGGGCATGCACATACCTGGTCGCGAGCCAGGGCTGTTCGTCATGGCCGCCGGAGTCCAGCAGGGCCGCCGTGTGCAGGCCGGCCATTGTCTTGATCATTTCGATCTCGCGGAGGAAGCGCTTTCGCCACTGGGGCGATCCCGCATACTGAGAGGTGAAAATCTTGACTGCTGCTGGATCAGGCAGGTCTGGCCGGAAGCCGAGAAAGACGGTACCGAATCCGCCCTGGCCAAGCCGGTGGGTGAGGTGGAAGCCGCCACACTCTCTTGGATCCCCGGCCTGAAGGGGCTGCCAGGACACCATCCATGTACCCCCGTCAGGCCTAGCATCTCGGCTCGGATTGGCCGCGCTGCGGCCTACCTTACGAGGCTGCACCTAGGATCGAAAGGTCGGCGGCCCATGCTGAGGCACCCGTAGCACCTTCCTCAGGCCTCATGGTTGACCGAGTCTGACAGTGGCCACCGTGTCCCACCGGTAAACGCGATCTTCACGCCGCAGCGCGATGAGCGGGACCTCGGTGATCCTGACCGTTACGGGAGTAAGGTCCCGGACTTCCACCAGGCGTGCGCGGATCGGCTGGGTCGGTACCGAGTCGCCACTATAGGCGATCGTCACGTGCGGACGGAAGCCGTCAGCGGCCTCGGGCACGGTCGTCCAGACAGACCCGACGGCGTCGCGAATCGTGAGGCGCAGTTCCTCGACAGCATTCCAGGGCGCGACGAGGAGTCCGATGCCTTCGGCGTCCGGGTCGACCGGTCCGAGGGTCAGTTCGATCGACGCAAGAGCGGCGCACCGATTGCGGGCTTCGTCGATGATCCTGACTAAATCCTGTTGGTGGACCTCGTCGGTGAAGCCGAGTCCCTGCATGGTGAGGTGCAAGCCGTCCAGCGGTACCGGGTCAAGACCGGGAAGGGCGAGTTCCTTCTGCAGGCTGGTGACGAGGTCGTGCAGCGCGGTCTGGCCCTCGAAGGTCACGTGCCAGGTGTAGAAGCTGCGGTCGGGCCTCCAGCCCGGGCGCCAGTACCAGTGTTCAACGAGCTCGGGTAGACGCTGGTAGGCGTCCCATCGTTGCTGAAGGCTGTCGCGTTCCCGGCTGGTCATGGTGGCGATGGTAAGGCGGGCGGCGTCTGCTGTGCTGGGCTGCCGCGCTCCACGATGAGGTCCACGACGTGACATACCTCGGGCAAGGCGGCGAACGGCTGGGCTATCGCAAGGAACTGGCGGGCTCGCTGCCTGACCGATTCGAAGCGCTGATCCGCAGTAAGGGTCATCGCCTCGACGGCCAAGGTGCACGCCCTCTCGACCTCGGGCTGGTCTTGTTGAAGCGCGGCGGTAGCCAGATCGAGACGGCTGAGGGCTTGGGGTCCTCGGAGCGCGGCTTGGTCGAAGGCGTCCAACGCGTGGGTCAGATATCCGGTGACATTCTGCGGTGCTCCGATGGTGAGGTAGGCGGTCGCAGCGTTGGCGGCCGTCCTGGCATGACAGTAGGAACCGGTGGTCAGACTCGCGCTGACTTCCGCATCGGATGGACGAGCGTTCAGCAGGGTGAATGCTCGCTCCACGGCCTCGTCAACGCCGTAGCGGTCGCCGAGGCGGGCCAGCGCCCTGGCTTGTCCGTTGACGGCGAGGCGGATGCTGTGCGGGCCAGTGGGTGAGCGCCGGGCGCCGTCCTGGGCGTAGGCGAGTGCGTCGTGGTACGCGCCGGCGTAGTAGGCGATCAGGCTCTGCACCGCCCTCGCCCAGGCCTGTACGTCGGGCTGTCCCCCGGCATCTGCCAGCTCGAAGGCCTCGGCGCTGTAAGCGTGCGCTGGTCGGAAGGCACCCAGGTCGAGTGCGAGTGCCCCGAGCAGCCCGGACAGGTAGGAGGCGAGCGTATACAACCGGGCTCGTTGCGGGGGATGCTGCCGACCCGTCAGGAGGTGGTCGACGTAGTCTCGTAGCTGGCGCACCCGCGGAATCAGGATGCCGGGTGGGCATCGCTCGTTGTCCACGATGGCGCGCAGGACCCCGTCCTCGAGGTAACTCAACTTTGCTTCGTCTACGTTCGTTGAGGGGATACGTAGACGGCGCTCGTAGATCGCGTCCACGTCTTCCAGAGCGGCTCCGGCCGACAGGTCCGGCCTTTGCGCTGGCTCAGCGGTCGACAGTGCGCCGGTCGATTCGGATTTGGCTCGTACCGGTTGTCGGCTGCGTCGCCTCAGCGCATCTGCATGCTCATAGCCGGCAACGAGCTCTCCGCCGGCGCCAAGGACGTCGTCTACCCGACGCCAGAATCCGCGGTCGGCATGCTGGCTGCCGACCTCGATGTTGGCGATACTGCTACGGGTGTAACAGACGAGCGGGGCCAAGCTCTGCTGAGTGTGACCGGCCCCCTGCCGCCATCCGGCCAGTTGTCGACCGAGCTCCCGCCAGGCCGCCTGGACGTCCTCCTTGATCACCTCATCCTCCCGCGCCCCGCCGAATCACATCGATATTGGACCGCACATCTTCCCGCCGGACGGTCATGTCGATGTCAAGGAATTGTCAGAGCGTGCAGCGATCATTCCGACAACCATCTCGCCTTACCCGCATGCGACGCGGCCGCCCAGTGTTCGTCACTTCCGCGGACACGGCAGCACGCGCTGACTACATCGTCGGCGTCCACGCCGCCCTTTCGGGACGATTCCCTGGTCTATCAAATCGTGGATTACGACGACGTCAAGAGCGTGACGGCACCGGTGAGCTGGCGACGGATGATGGAGCGGTGCGCGTCGTCTGTCATGCGGCCGTGGTGCCTGGCGGCGGCGTGGGCGAGGAACCAGTGCGCGGCCCAGATGCGGTGCCAGCCCAGCGCCCACTGGTCTGCGGGAAGCCCGCCGCGACAACTCGCCGCATCTGGGTGGGCGCCGACGTGAATGTAGGCATGGATTAGTCGGTTCAGGCTCTGGGGCTTGGCAGGAGCACGGGTGCCGAACCAGGTGGCCAGGTCCAGCAGGCCTGGACCGTTGAATGCCTTGGCGAGGTCGAGGAGCCGCGTGCCGTCGGTACCGACGTGCAGGGATGTCGGGTGGAACTCGCCGTGGCATACGCCGAAGGGCGGTCGCTCGGCGCCGACCGCTCGGGTCCTGGCGAGGGGGGCCAGGCGCTGCAGGGCTCGCTTGATGTCCTTTGCGTTGAGGAAGCGACCCTCGCGTTGCAAGGCGGCGAGCGCGGCCAGCCCCCGTTCGGGCAAGCTCGTCAATGCTTCCTCGTCGAAGGTATCGAGGTACCCGAGGGACGGGATGGCGTGAAGCCGTACGGCCGCGGTCGCTGCGTCGTTTTCGGTCGCGAGCCGCACGGGTACGCCAAGGTCTTCTGTCAGCATGCCGAGCGTGTGGTCGCGCACTGCCCAGGCTTTTACTGCTACGACTGGGATGCCGTGACCGGCGAGGTTGATCAGGATGTCGGCTTCGGTCGTGAATGGCGTCACCGCGAACTTGAAGATCATACTGGCGCCGTTCGACAGGTGGAGTCGTTCGACTCCTGACAGTTCCCAGATTCTGATGACTTCTGAAGCTGTCATCGTCGAGCCGGTCTCAGCGAGCAGATGCTGACGGAGGACGTCGACAGTGGGTCGAGTCCACTGGGTCGTACTCATCGGGCCACCCTTGGAGGCAGGTTGGACTCGACCTGGTCGAGCAAGTTCAGAACTACGTCTAGCGCCGCGGACATGCCCACGGGCGTGTGGGCTCGGGCGGCTTGGCTGTATTCCCGGAAGTACGGAAGCAGGGCGACGAGCCGTGACCGCCTGGAGAAGAACTCGGTGACGTGACCACTGGCGCGGGCACGACGCAGTAGCGAGGTGAGGGCGACGATCTTGTCGGCTGTCGAGGCGAGCACGACGGCCAGGTCCCCGACGACGACTGGCGGATTGGGCTGGTCAAGCGCTTGATGCTCGGCTTGCAACGCGGCGATGATCCGAGGCACTTCGGGGCCGTAGGCCTCGGTCAGCGTCCGGTACAGCTCCTCGTGCGACGGCACGAAATCGGGCACATCGTGAAGAAGAGCCGCAGCGATCAGGTCGGGTGCCGGGGCGGGGATGTGTTCGCCGATGGTGACGGCGACGCGAACGGCGTGTGCGAGGGCGGGCTGGTCGTCGATGGTGTGGCCGGCGCACCAGCGTTGGGCATCTCGCAGCGCCTGGTTGACGAGCCGGGGGCGTGGATGGGATAAGACGGTCATACCCGGATACCTCCTGGTTGTCGTAGCATCGATGCCGTGACGGGTCCGCGGCCAGAGTGGTGTGAGCAGACCTGCGCGGTGTGCCCGGCGCAGGAACTGGGGCCAGGCCAGTTCGACGTGGTCGACCGACCCGGCCCCGAGTTCGCCTACGACAAGGACATCGGGTGGCGCGTCGCCCCGTCCGGGACCGCGGTGTGCGTCCACCCGTACCGGGTCGGGTTGCCTCCCGGCCGCTACGCCTCCGCCGGGGAGCCCCTCGCGGTTGAATCGGCTCGGCCGGCGCCGACAGCTGCCGCCCTTGAGCTGCCCACCGAGGTGGTCGACCTGGAAGGCTGGTTGGTAGCGGTTCTGCGCAACGCTGACCCGGACGCCATCTTCACCGCCGTGGCCCGCGCGGAGCGGCTCGCCGGCGAACGGTTCGACCCCCGGCAGGTCGTGGCCGCGATGCGCCGGGTGCTGTCGGTGGAGCTCGCTAACCGCTGACCGGCACTGCACTGACCGGCGAGATGGGCGCGTCGAAGTCGAAGTCGTGGCTGCTGCCGTCGCGCCCCAGCCCGGCCCGCTGGTAATGCGCGTTGAGAAAGGCCAGGCGGCGGGACACTTCCGAGGAGTCGAGCCAGTACCGCAGCGGCTGCTGACCCCAGCCGGCGGCGGCGTAGTAGACGTCAGTGATACACCCGCGGGTGTAGGTGAACTCCTCTAGCTCGGTGGCGTGCGGGAAGACCACCTGCAGGTCGCCCTGCATGCGGGACATGAGCGTGAACTGGGCCAGCACCGCGTGGATCATCTCGTCGACCGGCGCCGGCACGAGCAGCTCGGCGGCCTGCTCGTCGCCGCCAGAGAGCTCGAACACCGCGGCCTTGAGCGCTAGGACGCGCAGGGCCTCGATGAGCAGCGGTTCGGCGTCTCGCTCGAGGGACCAGCGGCTGATGGCCGGGTAGCCGGTGAACGTGGCCCAGCAGCTGGAGTACTTCATCGAGGAGCTGTGCAGCCGGTCGTACGCCGGGTGCTCCTCCATCCGATCGAGGATCTCGGCGGCGCACTGGCCGACCGCAGTGCACTCTGGCATGGTCTCCGAGGTCATGACCCTTCCCTTCTGATGACAGCGCCCGCGCCTTCGCGCCCGCTGGAGGGGATCACCGTCTCCGTCGCCTCGGGACGAGGCGATGCGATGACGCAATCAAGGGGACACCGTCGCTAAGTGTGTCGATAAGGGTTGTCGGTGGGTTCCGACAATCCAGCGACATCCATGCCAGGGAGGGACCGCGCCCGCCTGAGACGGTCTGAGGCGTCGGGCGCGGTTTTCCCAGAATTGAACAGGGGGTTCGTGCGGCTCAACGTCAAGCCCTCTGCAGGGGCGTTCGGTCGGACTCGCAGTCGTGTCAGCGGACTGTCGCGATCAGCGGCGCACTCTTACCGACATCGGTCCAGATCTCATTGAGTGGTGTCGTAGCCGGCGTCAGGACCTCGTCCTGGTCGGCGTAGCCGAAGCACCTTCGGTTCCGGCTCATGACCGACACATGTCCCCTTGCAGTGTCACAGATGAGAGGTTCGTTGATGTACGACCCTGACGAGCTGTTGCGATACGGCTACCAGCAGGAGCTGAGCCGGCAGCTGCGGTTCCGCGATCTGTTGGCGTTCGGCCTGGTCTACATGGTGCCGATCGCGCCGATGGCGATCTTCGGCAGCGTGTACGCCGCCTCGGGCGGGATGGTGGCCCTGGCCTACGCGATCGGGGTGGCCGCGCTGGTGTTCACGGCCTTCTCCTACGCCCAGATGGTCAAAGCGTTCCCCATGTCGGGCAGCGTCTACAACTATGCTGGCCGTGGCGTCCATCCTGCGGTTGGCTTCCTCGCCGGCTGGGTGATCCTCCTCGACTACGTCCTAGTGCCCGGGCTGCTGTACCTCGTCGCGTCGGTGGCGATGCACGCGACCGTGCCGTCGGTGCCGCTTTGGGTGTGGCTGCTCGGGTTCGTCGCCGTCAACACAGTGGTCAACTCGGTCGGGATCCGACTGACGGCGGCGGTCACCCGGGTGATGCTCGTCGGCGAGGTGATCATCCTGGCGATCTTCCTCGTCGTGGCCGTAGCGGCGGTGACCTCCGGCAAGGGCCGCTTCAGCTGGGACGCGTTCTACAACCCGCAGACCTTCACCTGGTCGCTCATCGCCGGGGCGGTGTCGGTGGCGGTGTTGTCGTTCCTCGGCTTCGACGGGATATCCATGCTCGCCGAGGAAACCCGCGACGGTTCCCGGCAGATCGGCCGGGCGATGGCCGCTGTTCTCGTCCTCGCCGGGGTGCTGTTCATCGCCCAGACGTGGCTGGCCGCGATGCTGGTTCCCGACCCTCCCGGGCTCCTCGCCGCGAGCGACCCGAACGGCACCGCCTTCTACGACGCCGCGAGCGCCGCCGGCGGGAGCTGGCTGGTCATGCTGTGCGCGGTCGCGACCGCGATCGCGTGGGGGCTGCCGAACTCGATGGTCGCGCAGGTCGCCACCAGCCGTCTGCTGTACGCGATGGCCCGTGACCGGCAGCTACCAGGCTTCCTGGCGAAGGTGTCTCTGCGGCGGAGCGTCCCGATCAACGCCACTCTGCTCACCGGCGCGGTGTCCCTCACCCTTGGCCTGTACGTGGCCACCCGCGCCGACGGCATCACCCTGCTGTCGTCGCTGATCAATTTCGGGGGCGATGGTGGCGTTCCTGGTCCTGCACGTCTCTGTCGTCGTGCATCACCTCATCCGCCGCCGAAGCCGCAACTGGTGGGCGCATCTCGTCATGCCGTCGTTGGGGTTCGTGGTCCTCGCCTACGTGGTGGTCAACGCCAACATTGCTGCCCAGCGTCTGGGCCTGGCCTGGCTCGCCCTTGGCGTGCTCGTCCTCGCCGGCCTGTATGCCGCCGGCCGCCGGCCAGTGCTGTCCGGGCTGGCGCCGGTTCAGCCGCTGCGGCGTGGCGTGGAGCGGGTGTGAGTGCCGTGGACAAAATCGTGTATCGGCCGGCCCGCGACGAGCTGGCCTACACCTTCGGCGGCCGGATGCCGGTAGCGCATCTGCGCTCCGGTGACGTGCTGCAGGTCTTCACCGAGGACTGCTTCGGCGGACTCGTCCGCGGGCCGGCGGATTTGCCCTCACAGGTATGCCGTATGCCTTACCTCAACCCGGTGTCGGGGCCGTTCTTCGTCGAAGACGCTGAGCCCGGCGACACCCTCGCCGTCCACGTTGTCTCCATCGTTCCGGCCCGGGACTGGGGAATCTCGGCGGCCTTCCCCCATTTCGGGGCGCTGACCTCCACCACGCACACCGCCACCCTCCAGCCGCCCCTCGAGGAGCGGGTATGGGTGTACGGGATCGACCGGCAGGCGGGCACCGTGCGGTTCGAAGCGACGGACAGCGACCACACCATCGACCTGCCACTCGACCCGATGATCGGCACGATCGGCGTCGCCCCCGGCGGATTCGAAGCCCGCTCCGCCCTCGTCCCCGACACCCACGGCGGCAACCTCGACACCCCGCAGCTGCGCGCCGGCACCACCCTCTACCTCGGGGTCAACGTGCACGGGGCGATGCTCGCCCTCGGCGACGCCCACGCCCGCCAAGGCGAAGGCGAAGCCTGCGGCGCCGGCATCGAGGTCGCCGCCACCATCACCTTCATCGTTGACGTCGTCAAAGACGAACCCACGCCGTGGCCGCGGCTGGAAACCGGCACGTCGATCATGTCCGTGGGATGCGCCCGACCCCTCGAAGACGCCTACCGCATCGCCCACCACGATCTCGTGACCTGGGCCAGCACACTCACCGGACTGAACGTCCTGGACGCCTACCAGCTTGTCTCCCAGATCGGACGGGCACTCATCGGCAACGTCTGCGACCCGAACTACGTCATCGTCGCCGTAGCCGACAAGGCGCTGCCCGCAGCCCGGGCTCCGTACGGCGGCATGCACGAGCGGATGCGCCAACTCGCCACCGGGCAGCGGTAGGTCAATCGATGAGCCTCCCACTCCCCCGCCTGCCGCTCCGCGACGAGCTGTACCTCCTCGGCCACAACGACGACACTGGTGAACTCCTTTTGCACCGGCAGGCCCTCGCTCTCGGCCTGGCCGGCGCGGTGCTGATCGACCTGTTCCTCGCCGGACGGATCCACCTTGGCCCGCACGACAGCGCCTGCTCTGTCACCGACCAGCCCATCCGCCTACATAGCTACGAGCCCGTCGGCGACCTGATCGCGAACGCCGCCCTCTCCTCCCTTCGACACGCCGCCCCACCACTGCGGATGTGGCTACTCGCCTTCTCCAGCGACCTTTACGAGCGGACCCGCGCCGGACTCGTAGCCGCCGGCATCCTGCGCCAGCAGAGCCGGCGACGCCTCGGCGGCCTCATCCGCGCCGACACCTACCAGGCCACCGACAGCAAGTGGCCGGTCGTCGCCCGATCCCGGCTGCGCTACCTCACCACCGGGCGGGAACAACCCGACAACCACACCGCCGCCCTCGCCGGCCTCACCGCAGTCCTCGGCCTGGCTGAACACCTCTATCTCGACCACGACACCGCCGAGGTCGCCAAGCAGCTCAAGGCAATCGCCGACCAGCACTACCGGCCCGTACGGGACATGACCACCACGGTCGACGCCACCATCGGCGACCTCGCCATCGCCGCCTACCGCTGACCCCGCATCACAACAAAGGACCTTCGCCTCGTGCACGCCCTGCCCCGTATCCGCGCCGCCCGCTGGAGCGACAAACGCGCCGTTGCCGCCCTCACCGCCGACGCCCTGCACACCGAACCGCTCGGCGTCTGGCTCGTACCCGACGAACATCAACGCAGGCGAATCCTCACCGACGTCCTGGAGATCTGGGTGGAGCACGCCCTGTTCTTCGGCGAGGTTCACGTCACCGGCGACCTCTCCGCAGCAGCGGTGAGCTTCCACCGCTACCGACCCATCCCACCACCAAACGTCTACCGACAACGCCTCCACGCCGCCACCGGGCCCGGCACCGAAGCCTTCGACATCCTCGAGGCGTACCTGCACAGCAACCGGCCCACCACACCGCACCACCACCTCGCGTTCCTCGCCGTATCGCCAGAGCACCGTCGCAAAGGGCGGGGCGGCGCGCTACTCACCCATCACCGCCAAAGAGTGGATCTCGCAGGCTTGCTCTCGATGGCGGAGGTCACTACGACCAACCGTGGTCTATACCTTCGCCACGGCTACCTCCCCCAGCCTGAAGTGATCTCGCCTGGCGGCATAAGGCTGCTCCCGTTGGTCCGACCAAGCCCATCGCTGAGCGGTATCTCAACCCCTGGCAGTCCAGAGCGGGGCGTGTGAATAGGGCGAGTGGCAGCAGCCCGCCGGCGTCCAAGACGAACAGCCAAACCACGATGGTGCGGCGCGACGGTCCTCGTCAGGGCCATGCCGCCATTCGGCCCTGGGCCGCTGCTCCCAATCTGCTCCCAAAGTAAGCCGTGTAAACCGCAAAGCCCGTTACCGGCTACTCCGGCAACGGGCTTGTGACCTGCGAATATTCATGGTGGGCGATACTGGGATCGAACCAGTGACCTCTTCGGTGTGAACGAAGCGCTCTCCCGCTGAGCTAATCGCCCTCAGCGCCGATGACTCTACCCGATCGAGAACGCAGACCAAAAACCCGGGTCGTCAGTGCGTCGCGAGGTAGTGCAGCGCCCGGGCCACCAGGTCGATCCCGAGGCTGTACTTGAGCGACAGCCACACCACCACGGCCAGGAAGACGAGGCCGACCGCGCCGAGCACGATCCGCACCGGTAGTGATCGACTGGTCGCCCATCGCGTCCAGGCATGTACATGTCGGCGGGTGAAGCCGAGCAGCCGTCGCGCCCAGTGATACTCGACCGCCCAGATGCCCAGCCCGGCGATCACCAGCAGCCAGCCGGGCCCGGGCAGCGGGATCAGGGCGATACCGACAGTGACGACGATGGCGCCCGCGATGGCGATGAAGATCTTGAGGGTGATCCGGCCGGTGGGGTTGGCCCGGATCAGCTCGAGGGTGGTGTGCACCCGCTCGCGCCAGCTGCTGCGACGCCGAGCGACGACGGGGACGCCAGGGCGGCCGGACGAGCCGCGGGAGCCGCCCTCGGAACGCTCCGTCGACACCCCGTACCCCCGCCTTTCGGCTGCTCGGGCCGCTCCTTTCGGTGGGTCGGCCGTGGTCGTCGGATCCACTGCGGGACCCCTCCTGACCATTTCCACCCCCAGTGTCGCCCGGGACCGTCACCCCTGCTGAGGACTGGACGTTACCGGAGTAAGTCGACGACTGAACCACCCGATGCCGGGCGGCACCACGGTCTGGGCGAATCGGCAAATCCTACAAGAATTTTCACATTCTCGGAGGCTTTCCGACCGTCTTCCCACCACTGGGTGAAGTCAGCGTATGGCGGAGCGTAGCCAGGAGTAGCACCTGAGTATGGGAAAAGCGGGACACGCGCGTTCCGCAGCGGTGCCGGGGGGAGAACGTCCATGAGTGTCATCCGACCGACGACCGTAGAGGTCGAGACGTCGCTAAGGCTCGTCGCGCCTGACGCCACCGCATTGCCGGTGCGTGCCAGTCTGCGTTACGACCCTGCTGACCCGTATGCGGTCCATGTCCTGTTCCACGCCGAATCCGCCGGCGGCGAGGCGGTGAGCTGGTCGTTCGCCCGCGAACTGCTGGTCACCGGGCTCGACGAGCCAGCCGGCATCGGCGACGTCCGGGTCTGGCCGTGGGCCACCCCGCGCGGCGACTTCGTCGCGCTCGCGCTGTCGTCCCCGGACGGCAACGCCCTCTTCGAGGTCCCGCGCAGCGTGCTCGTGCGCTTCCTGCGGCGGACCTACGTCGTCGTCCCGCGCGGCCGCGAGGCCGAGCACCTGGACGTCGACACGGCGGTGAACCGGCTGCTCGCCGGCCGCTGACCACGCAAACCCGGGGCCGCGCGGATCTGCCGAGTCCGCGCGGCTCCGGCCACCATTGATCGGGTACGCCGTGGGCGTGCCCGACTCAGCCGTGCGTGGTGATCCCGCCGTCGACGGGGATCACCGCTCCGGTCAGATACGCCCCGGCGCGGGACGACAGGTAGATCGCCGTGCCCGCCATGTCCTCGGGGCGGCCGATCCGGCCCAGCGGCACCTGCTGCTCGATCGCCGACCGGGCGGCCGGGTCGTCCAGCGCGAACGCCATCATCTTGCTCTCGAACGGTCCGGGCGCGATCGCGTTGACCGTGATCCGCTCGCCGGCGAGCTGGTGGGCGAGGCTGCGGGTGAGCATGTGCACGGCCGCCTTGGTGGCCGAGTACGCGTAGACCTCCATGAACGGCACCCGGAGACCGTCGATCGACCCGATGTTGATCACGCGGGCCGGGTCGTCGGCGCTGGCTGCCGCGCGCAGCGCCGGCAGCAGCGCGGTGGTGAGCCGGAAGACGGCCTTGACGTTCACCGCCCAGAGCTTGTCGAACGCGGCCTCCGGATAGTCCTCCAGCGGTGCGCCCCAGGTCGCGCCGGCGTTGTTGACCAGCACGTCGAGCCGGTCGGTACGTTCCCGCACCGCGGCGGCCAGCCCCTGCGCGCCCTCGTCGTGGCTCAGGTCCGCGGGGATCGCCTCGCAGCGGCCCTCGGCGGAGAGTTCCTTGGCCACCCGCTCGCAGACATCGGCCTTCCGCGAGGAGATGATGACCTTCGCGCCGGCCCGCACGAAGCCCCGGGCGATCATCAGCCCGATCCCCCGCGAGCCGCCGGTGACCAGGACCGTCTTGCCTTCGACCGAGAACAGATCCGTCATGCCCATCCCATCGCGAGTCGGCGGGGCCGGGGGTGGTCCGCCGACCCGGGCGCTACCGATCGGTAACCTAGTCGGCGGGCGACTGCGGCGACAAGCCCAACCCCGCAGTCGTGGCGTCGAGATGCAAGCTGGGCAGGAGACCGTTAACGTCGGGACGATGGTCACTCCCGGTCAGCTCTCCCCGGCCACCCGTACCGACCTGTCCCCCGCCGAGGGGGACGCCGACGACATCACCATCGGCGCGCTCGGCGACCTGGCGGCCGAACCCGGCTGGCGCCGCCCGGCGCTGCTCGACGCCGACCTGCTGGTCCTGGTCAGCGGCGGACACGGCAGCGCCGAACTGGACTTCCGGGCGCTGCCCTGCCGACCCGGCACCCTGCTGCGCGCCCGCCCCGGCCAGGTGCTGCGCTGCCTCGGCGCCCAGCTGGACGCGACGGTGGTCCGCTGGGGCGCCGGCACGCTGCGCGGGCTGGACGTCGACCCGGACGCCGTGCCGACGTACCGGCAGCTCGCCGGCGAGGACGAGGACGCGGTGATCGGTGAGGTCACCCAGTTGGCGGTGGACGCGGACCGGCATCGGGGGGTGCCCGCCGCCCGGGCGCTGCTGCGGCACCAGCTCGCCGTGCTGCTGCTGCGGCTCAGGCTGCTCGGCGGCGCGGAGGAGCGGCCCGCGCCGCGCCCCGAGTCGGAGACCTTCCGCCGGCTCTGCCGGGAAGTGGAACGCGGCTACCAGCACACCCGCCGGGTCGAGGACTACGCCGCGCAGCTCGGCTGCTCGGTGCGTACCCTCACCCGGGCCTGCCTGGCGGTGACCGGCCGCAGCGCCAAGCAGGTCATCGACGAGCGGGTGGCGTTGCAGGCCAGCCGGCTGCTCGCCGCCACCGACGAGCCGATCGCCCGGATCGGCCGCCGGCTCGGCTTCCCGGAGCCGACCAACTTCGGCCGGTTCTTCACCCGCGAGGTCGGGGTCAGCCCGGGCGCCTTCCGGGCCGTCCGGGAACAGCCCCTACCTGTCCGGATGGTGCGCCCGCGCCCGCCCGCCGACGCGCCGGTGCCCAACGGCCGGGCATGATGACAAGGTGCAGATCTCCGCGCGTGGCGACTACGCGGTCCGGGCGGCACTGAGCCTGGCCACCGCGTACCCCGCCCTGCTGTCCACCCAGGCCATCGCCGCCGAGCAGGACATGCCCCGCAAGTTCCTCGAGGCCGTCCTGGCCGACCTGCGCCGGGCCGGGATCGTCCGCGCCCAGCGTGGCGCCGAGGGCGGCTACACCCTGGCCCGCCCGCCCCGCGACGTCACCATCGGGCAGATCCTCCGCGCCGTCGACGGCCCGCTGGCCGGCGTGCGCGGGCTGCGCCCCGAGGAGACGCAGTACGCGGGCGCGGCGGAGAACCTCCCCCGGCTCTGGGTGGCCGTCCGCGCCGCCGTCCGCCAGGTCGTCGACGAGGTGAGCCTGGCCGAGATGGCCAGCGGGAAGCTGCCCGGACACGTCCGCAAGCTGATCGCCCGCCCCGACGCCTGGGAGCCCCGCTGACCGGCCCCCAGAGCTGATTCGTTTACGACATCAGCTTCACAGCGACCGCACCGGCGCCCCGCCCGCCGGCGCCGGCCCACCGTCACAGCGTCGAGACCACCTCGGGGTAGTCCAGCCGGGGCAGCCGCTCCCGCCAGGCGCCCACGGCGGGCCGCCCGATGTTCATCAGCAGCAGCACCCGGTGCCGCCCGTCCGGGAAGAACTCGCGCTCCACACCCGAGGCGTCGAAGCCGGCCATCGGCCCGGCCGCCAGCCCGGCGGCCCGCACCCCGACCAGGAAGTAGCCGATCTGCAGCGCGGCGTTGAACCGGGCCTGCGCCTCCCGGCCCGCCGGGTCGTCGGCGAACCAGTCCCGAGCGCCCGGCCGGTGCGGGAACAGCTCCGGCAGCCGCTCGTGCCAGTCGACGTCCGCGGCGAACACCGCCACCAGCGGGGCTGGGCGTTCAGCGCGGTCGGGCCGTACCGGACCAGGTCGTGGATCGCCCGGACCTGCGCGTCGTCGACCGGCTCGTCGGTGAACGCGTTGGCCGTGCGGGCCGCCCGGAACAACAGGTCCTGGGCGGCCCGGTCGAGGGCCAGCAGGTCCTCGGCCGCCGCGGTCACCACGGCGACGGCCACGGCCCGAACGTGGTGGTTTGACGTTCTCTGCGCCCTGACTAAAGGGCGTAGATTCCCTCCACGCTGCGTGTGGAATACGCGGCGTTCGGGTGGATTCCTGCTTCTCGGCGCGGTGCCGGTACGAATGCCGGTCTTACCTGCGCTCCACAGGCGTTTAGCCTCTCGGCGCGTCCCGCCGCGAGCACGTTGATGGCCGCGTTGACGTCCCGGTCGTGAACCGCCCCACAGGGGCAGGTCCACGACCGAACGCTGAGCGGCAGTTTGGCGTTGATCCGCCCGCAATCAGCGCACATTCGGGTCGAGGGGAAGAACCGATCGACTCGACCGAAAGTCCGCCCGTACCGGGCGGCCTTGTACTCCAGCATCGCCGTGAACGACGCCCACCCGGCATCGTGCACGGACTTGGCCAGCCGGGTCCGGCTGAGACCGACGACGCACAAGTCCTCGACGTACACCGCTTGGTTGTCGCGGATGATCTCTGTCGAGAGCTTGTGCTGCCAGTCCCGCCGGGTGTCGGCCACCCGAGCGTGCGCCTTGGCGACCTTGACGACTGCCTTGGCGCGGTTGCTGCTGCCCCGCTGCTTGCGGGACAGGTCCCGCTGCAACCGCTTGAGCTTGCGGGCCGCCCGGCGCAGTAACCTCGGGGCCGTGATCTTCGTGCCGTCGGAAAGGACGGCGAAGTGGGTCAGGCCCAGGTCGATGCCCACCTCGGAGGCGACCGGCGGCAACGGCTCATCGGAGGTGGTCACAACGAACGAGGCGAAGTACCGGCCCGCCGCATCCTTGATCACCGTCACCGAGCTGGGCTCGGCCGGCAAGGTCCGGGACCAGCGCACCGGCACGTCCCCGATCTTCGGCAGGCGGAGCCGGCCGTTGGTCAGCACCGCGAACCGGGCGTTCCTGGTGAACCGGATGGTCTGCCGGTTGTCCTTACGCGACCGGAACCGCGGCGGGGCGACCTTGCGCCCCTTGCGCTTGCCCGACAGCGAGGCGAAGAAGTGGCGATACGCGGTGTTGAGATCCGCGAGGGCCTGCTGGAGCACCACCGACGACACCTCGCCCAGCCACACCCGCTCCGGCGTCTGCTTGGCCCGGGTGATGACCTGCTTCGACAGGTCCCCGTCGCAAACGTACGGCTCGCCCGCCTCGTGGGCCTGCTGACGTGCGCGCAACCCGTCGTTGAACACCACCCGCGCGCACCCGAACGCCCGCGCCAGCGCTTCCCGCTGGGCAGGCGTCGGGTAGACGCGGTAGTGGTACCGAAGCTGCACATCGGACAGTCTGGCAGCCGCCTATGACAGACATCGGCCGCGTCCGCACCGGCAGGCACTGCGTTTTCGTCCTACACGCCCATTTGGCTTTCGTGACGAAATGACGGCACAGGGTGTTCGCGGACCGGCATCTGACCCGGCTGGAAGAGATCATGCGCGCGGTGAGCGCCGACTTCGAGTGGGAGCTGGTCGAGTTCACCGGCGATGGCGAGCACGTGCACCTGCTGGTCAACTTCCCACCCAAGGTCGCCCTGTCAAAGCTGGTCAACAGCCTCAAGGGCGTGTCCTCGCGCCGGATGCGCCACGAGTTCCCCGACCTGGTCCGCCACTACTACCGGGCCAACCGGCTCTGGTCGGGCTCGTACTTCGCCGGGTCCTACGCGGCGCACCGCTGACCGTCCTGCGCCAGTACATCGAACAGCAGAACCAGCCGGGCTAGAACACGCTCGAGCCTTGACGGCCCGTCCAGCGGCAGACCGGCGAGGTCGAGACGGGTCATCCCGGAGAGGGGCGAGGGCGTGCTCGGGCACGATCAGCGCCTCCAGTTCGTCGGCGAGGGCTTGGGCCTCCGCCTCCGTACCCCCGATCATCGCTGCGATACCCGGCAGCACCTTGCCCAGGTCCGGATCACGGCCGGCTGCGGCGATCCCGCTTGAGCGCGGCGTAACGCCTGACCGTCGGCGAGGGTCTGCTGGGCGGCGAAGACGGCCTCGGCGTAGCGGGCGGCGAACGCGATGCCGTCGGCGGACGAGCCGGCCTGCGCCAGCACCGGTCGGCCCTGTGGCGGCCGGGGCGTGTTCAGCGGGCCGCGGACCTCGAAGGTCTCCCCGGTGTGGGCGGCCCCGTGCACCCGGTCGGTGTCGGCGAAGATCCCGGCGGCGGGGTCCAGGACAAGGGCGTGGTCCTCCCAGCTGTACCAGAGCTTGATCGCCACATGGACGAACTCGGCGGCCCGCCGATACCGGCCGGCGCGGGCGGGTGATCGTCCGGGTTGAAGTTCCACGCCTCCCGGGACTGGGCGGAGGTGACGATGTTCCAGCCGGCCCGGCCGCCGCTGAGGTGGTCCAGCGAGGCGAACTTGCGGGCGGTATTGAACGGCTCGTTGTAGGTGGTGGAGACGTCGGGACCAGGCCGATGTGCTCGGTGACGGTGGCCAGCGCGGCGAGCAGGGTGAGCGGTTCGAGGACAGCCTGGATGTTGTGCCGGACGGCCGGCCCGACGGCGAGCGAGTCGGCGAGGAACACCGAGTCGAGGGCGGCCCGCTCGGCGATCCGGGCCAGCTCTTGGAAGTGCCGGACGTCGCCGACCCGGCGCGGGTCGGTGCGCGGGTGCGGCCAGCCGCCTCGTGGTGGCCGACGCCTATCAGGAGCGCCTTGAGGTGCAGGGTTCGGGACATCGGCTTTCCTCTCAGGCGGTGACGTCGACGCGACGCGCCGCGCCGGGCGGTGCGCCGGCGGCGGGAGCGGACGGGCGGAGAGGGTGCGAGGACGGGGAGCCGAGCCGGTGGAACCGGTCAGCTCAACAGAGCGCGCTCGCGTGCCGGACCAGGTCGACGTGCACGCGAGCGGTGAGGAGAAGCTCGTCCCGCTGCGACATGACCTCATGCTGCCGGGCGCTCGCCGGCCCGGTCAACGCCCTTCCACAGAGTGGGATGCGCATCGCGTGCTTTATTACAACCCGTCTCCACCAGTATTTATCACCCATCAACACCTACCCGTTGACTAGAGATTCTGGCGGGCGTCGGGGGCACCGTCCAGTGCGGATCCGACGGGGTTTCGCGACACGCGGTTTCGGGCATGTTCGATGCCGCAGAGGCACGGAGACGACGAGAGGAGCCCCGTGATGGGCATTCAGTTCCGCAAGCGTCAGAAGTACGGGCCGCTGGTGCTCAACTTCACCGAGAACGGCTTCTCCTCCTGGAGCATCAAGATCGGCCGCTGGTCCTGGAACTCGAAGTCCCGCGCCCACCGCGTGGACCTGCCGGGGCCGCTCTCCTGGAAGCAGGACAAGTCCCGGGCGTGACGTCCCGAGGTCGAGCGGGGTGCCGGTGGCTCACCGGCACCCCGCCCGGCGTCCAGCAGGTGTTCGGCATCGGTGGGATCACCACCGGCGCATTCATCGCGGTCAAACAGTGGACCCGGCGGCGCTGACCAGCACCTCGCCGCCGAGCCGGCCGTGCTCCGGGTCGCGGGTCACCGCGCCCGAGGCGAGCAGCGAGGTCAATGCCCGGTTCGCGTCGGCGGCCCGGTACACCGTCGAGGTCAGCGTGAAGCGGCGCAGCTCGGTCACCGTACGCGGGCCGGAGCGGGCCAGCTCGCCCAGCAGCTCGCGGCGCAGCGGGCCGGGCTCCGGGTCGAGGGTGATGTCCAGCAGCCGTCCGGCCGGGTCGGCGGGGTCGCGGTAGCGCACTCCGGCGTACTCGTCGACCGCCCAGAGTGCGTCCTTCACCGCCTCCAGGCTGCGGTCGGAGCCGGTCGCGTAGGCGAACAGCCGGGCCGGGGCGTCGTCGGCGGGAACGAGGTCGACCTCGGTGACCAGCGGGAAGCCGGCCGCCGTCAGCGCCGGCCGCGGCGAACGGCCGACGTCGGTGACCAGCAGCAGTTCGGCCGGGCGGCCGGAGGCCGCGGCGGCCAGCAGGGCCGGCGTCGGCTCGGCCCCGTCGACGACGGTGAGCAGCGGCGCGCCGGCCGCGCCGGCGGCCTTCAGCACCACCGGCAGCCGGTCCGGGTGCCCGGGCACCACGTGCACCGCGACGTCCGCGGGCAGGGTCGCCTCCACCGGGCCGAGCCGGGCCGGCAGGTCGGGGTCGTCGGCGACCACCAGCACGGTCAGCCGCCGGCCGCGCAGCCGGTCGGCGAACTCGGCCACGACTCCCAGGGCCGCGTCCGCGCCGCCGGCGTCGCCGCCGGCGTACGCGAGGGCGAGGGTGGCCCGCCGGGAGCGGTGCAGCGCCCCCGGGAGCCAGTGGTCGAGCTGCCGGACGAGCAGTTCGCGCAGGACGGCTTCGGTGGACATCCTGCCGTTCTACCGCACGGCGGTTCAGGCCGGAATGGAGATACCCACCCCGCCGCGGGTTTGGCCGCCGTAGCGCTGTCGCTCCTTGTCGATGTCGAGCCGGCCGATCCGCTTGCGGGCGGCGAGGGCGTCGTCGTCGAGCAGGTCGGCGGGGATGATCCAGACGATCTCGAACTCCAGGCCGTCCGGGTCCTGCCCGTAGAGGCTCTTGGTGGTGCCGTGGTCGGAGGTGCCGACCAGGGCGCCGGCGGCGGCCAAGCGCTCGGCGGTGGCGGCCAGCTCGTCCAGGGTGTCCAGCTCCCAGGCGAGGTGGTAGAGGCCGACGGTGGCCCGGCCGGCCTGCGAGCGGCCGGCCGCCGCGCCGATCTCGAAGAGGCCGAGGTCGTGGTCGTTGGTGGAGTCGGGCGCCTGGAGGAAGGCCGCGCCGCGGAATCCGTCCGGGGTCATCGCCACCGGACGGAAGCCCAGCACGTCGCGGTAGAAGGCGACGCTGCGCTCGAGGTTGCTGACGTAGAGGACGGCGTGGTTGAGCCGGTGGATTCCCATGGCCACCACGGTAACGCGGTTTAGTTGAGCGTTCAACCAGTGCGGCTATGATGGGCGTCATGACCCGGTGGCTGGACCCCGACGAGCAGCGCACCTGGCGGGCGTTCCTGACCGCCTCCCGGGCGCTGATGGACACCCTCGACCGCGAGCTGCAACGCGACGCGGGCATGCCGCACGCGTACTACGAGATCCTGGTCCGGCTCTCCGAGGCGCCGGACCGGCGGCTGCGGATGAGCGACCTCGCCGAGGCCACCGGCTCCTCCCGCAGCCGCCTCTCGCACGCCGCCGCCCGCCTCGAAGCGGCCGGCTGGATCCGCCGCGAGGAGTGCCCGACCGACCGGCGCGGGCAGCTCGCCGTCCTCACCGACACCGGCTTCGCCGCCCTGGCCGCCGCCGCCCCCGGCCACGTCGAGGGCGTACGCCGGCACCTGTTCGACGCGTTGAGCCCGGCCCAGGTCGACCAGCTCCGGCGGATCAGCGAGACCCTGGCCGACCACCTGACCGGTTCCTGACCGATTCGATCACCTCCGGGGGTTGTACTTACCGTCGCCGGGCGGCCACGATGGGGCGTGTCCTCCGGCTTCGGTGAACTGACCGTCCAGGCGCACCACCTGGTGTCCGCGGGCGACCTGGCCGGTGCCCAACGACTGCTCGCCGACGCGCTGACCGACGCCGATCCCCGCCCGGCCAACGCCTCCCCCGAGCTGGCCGACGCCGCCGGGCTCCAGGCCCGGGTGCTGGTCGCGCTCGGCGAACCGCACTCGGCCCGCGGCTGGGCCGCCTTCGCGTACGCGGCGGCCACCCGCCTCTACGGCCGCGCCGACGAACGGACGATCACCGCCGCCGCCACCCTGGCCGCCGTGCTGCACCGGGTCGGCAGCGACGCCCGGGCCGCCCGGCTCTACTCCGACGTCATCATCGAGCTGACCGCCCGCGACGGGCCCGAGTCGATGCGGGTGCTGGCCGCCCACGCCGACCTGGCCACCGTCGAGTACGCCCGCGGCCAGTGCGAGGTCGCCCGGGACCGGCTCCAGGACGCCTGGGAGCTGCACCGCGAGGTGTACGGCGACGGCCACCCCAGCGGGATCAAGATGCTGGCCAAGCTCGGCGCGATGGAACGCGACTGCGGCCGGTACACCGCCTCGCACGAGCACCTGACGCTCGCCGAGGAACTGTGCCGGGCGTACCTGCCGGCCGACGACCCGCTCGCCGCGCAGGTGGCCGCCCTCTCCGGGGCCGCCGCCGACCCGGACCACGTCTGCGCCGACCCGGAGCCGCCCGCCCGCCCGGCACCCGTGGCGCCCGCCGCCCGGGAGACGCCCGTCGTACCGGCCGCCCGGATGCCGCCGGCGGCCGAGGGACCACCCGAGCCACCACCGCACCACCCGCCCGAGCAGCCGCTGTATCACCCGCCGGACCGGGCGGCCCCGCACCCGACCGTGCCCACGCCACGGCTCCCACCCGAGGCCCGCGACGAGCCGTTCGGCGAGCCGACCGCCGACGACGCCTGGTGGCCGCCGGAGGAGCACCTCGATGACCTGTACCGCGCCGGGGAGAAGAGCGCGCTGCCCCCGACGGTGGTCGGCCTCACCGACGAAGAGCCGGACGGCGTACGCCGGGTCCCGCGGGCCGCCGAGCCGGAACCGCCGTCGCGGCACCTGCCGGTGCACGTGCCCCGGCCGTCCGAGGCCGAGCCGCGCGCCAACCGGTGGCTGCCGCTGGCCGCGGCCGGCGTGGTCGTGGTGCTGCTCGGGGCCGGGGCGGTGATCGCCGGAGTGTCCCGGGTGGACCGAGGACGGGACACCCCACCGTCCCCGCCGGCCACCACCGGCGCGCCGGCCAGCGGTTCACCCGCCCCGACCACCGGTACGCCCCGCGCCGCGCCACCCGCCTCCCCCGGCACCCCGCCCGGCGCGGTACGGCTGACCGACCGGCGGGACAGCATCGCGCTGCGCTGGACGTACCCGGCGGGCGCCGAGGGGCCGGTGGTCATCGCCGGTGGCCGCGCCGGCGAGGGGCAGCACACCTTCGAGCAACTGCCCGCCGGCACCGACAGCTACATCGCCTACGGCCTCAGCCGGACCACCGACTACTGCTTCACCGTCGCGCTGGTCTGGTCCACGGACACGGTGGCCCGGGCCGAGCCGGTCTGCACCCGCCGCGGCTGACCGCTCAGCCCGCGTCCGGCTCGACCAGCGCCGGCAGCCGGACGCTCACCCGCAGGCCGGGTCCGCCGCCGGACGCGGACTCCGCAGTGGCGGCCGGCATCGGCGCGGACGATCCGGCCCGCGCGTCGGCGTCGGCGAGTTCGACAGTGCCGCCGGCCCGCCGGACCAGCTCGCGGACGATGGCCAGCCCCAGGCCGGCGCCCCCGTCGTCGCGCGCCCGGGCGTCGTCGAGTCGGGTGAACCGGTCGAACACCCGCTCCCGGTCGGCCGCCGGGATGCCCGGCCCGTCGTCGGTCACGGTCACCAGGTGGTACGCCCCCGGGCCCGCCGCCGTCCGCTGCCCGGGGGCAGCGGCTCTCCGGCCGGCGGGCGGCTCGGGCCGGGCGGGCGTCCCGGGTCGGGCGGGCGCCACCGCCTCGGCTGGCGCCACCGCGCCGGCGGGCGCCAACCGGCCGTCGGGCAGGACCCGGCCGTCGGGCAGGACTCGGCCGGTGGGCGAGACCCGGCCGGCAGGAAGCGTCGGGTCGGCGGGGACGACCGGGACGGCAGGCGTCACCCGGCCGACCGGCGCGACGGGGCCGGCCGACGGGACCGGGACGGCGGCGGGATGCGGGCCGGTGACGGTCAACGTGACCCGGGAGCGGGCGTGCCGGACGGCGTTCTCCACCAGGTTGACGACGATCCGCCGCAGCTCGTCCGGCTCCCCCTCGGTCCACAGCGGCGCGGTCGGCGGCACCAGCTCCACCAGCGGGGACGGGTGCCGAGCGGCAACCGCGCGCAGCAGCTCCCCCAGCTCCACCGGACCGACCGTCTGGCGCACCGGGTCGTCCCCCCTGCTCGACGCCTCGTCCAGCCGGGCCAGCAGCAGCAGGTCGTCGACGAGCCGGGCCAGCCGCTCGGTGTCGGCGAGCAGGCTCTCCGCCACCGCCGGCCAGTCCGTCCGGTCCGCCAGCCGCCGGGCCACCTCCAGCTCCGTACGCATGGTGGTCAGCGGGCTGCGCAGCTCGTGCGCGGCGTCGGCGACGAACGCCCGCTGCCGGTCCCGGGCCGACTCCAGCCGGTCCAGCATGTCGTTGAGGGTGACCGCCAACCGGTGGATCTCGTCCCGGCCCTCCGGTACGGGCAGCCGGCCCGGCCCGGCCCGCCCGGTGATCTCGGCCGCGCCGCTGCGCAGCGCCTCCACCGGGCGCAGCGTCGCGCCGACCACCCGCCAGGCGACCACGGCCAACCCGGCCACCAGCAGCGGGAAGCCGACCAGCAGCAGGGTGCGTACGACGTCCAGGCTGTGCCGCACGTCCGCCATCGACTTGCCGACCACCACGGTGAGCGGTTCCCCCGGGCCGCCGGCCGGCACGGTCACCACCCGGACCGGGCCGGCGAGGCCGAGCCGCTGCCCGCCGACCACCAGCCGCTGCCGGGTACCCGGTTCGAGCTGGTCCGGTCGGAGCATCGGGATGAGCCGGTCGGCGTCGATCGAGGCGGCGCGGACCCGGCCCTGGGCGTCGAGCACCTGCACCCGGAGCTGACCGCCGGCCACCGGCAGCGGGTCGGGCAGGACGTCCTCCTCCGCGAGCAGCGCGACCGCGTCCGCCGTCCGCAGCGCCTCCGCGTCGACCGTGCGCTGCAGCGTCCAGCCGAGCGCGCCGAGCAGCAGCGCCCCGCCCAGCGCCAGACCCGCGGTCAGCCCGAGCACCCCGATCGCGATCAGCCGCACCCGCAGGCCGAGACCGGACAGCAGCCGGTGCGGGCGGCTCATGTGGCGAGCCGGTAGCCGGCGCCCCGGACCGTCTCCAGGCGCTCCCGGCCGATCTTGCGGCGCAGGTAGCCGACGTAGACCTCGACGGCGTTCGGCGCGGTCTCCAGGCTGGCGTCCCAGACGTGGTCGAGCAGCTCGGTCTTGGAGACCACCTCGCCGGGACGGCGCATCAGGTAGTCGAGCAGCGCGTACTCGCGGGTGGTCAGGGCGACCTCGGCGTCGGCCCGGGTCACCCGGCGCCGCGCCGGGTCCAGTCGCAGGTCGCCCACCGCCAGCACGGCGGGACGTTCCGGCGCGCCCCGGCGCAGCAGCGCCCGGAGCCGGGCCAGCAGGACCACGTACGAGAAGGGCTTGGTCAGGTAGTCGTCGGCGCCGCAGTCCAGCCCGTCGGCCTGGTCGTACTCGCCGTCCTTGGCCGACAGCATCAGCACCGGCAGCCAGCGCTCCTCGGCCCGCAGCCGGCGGACCACCTCGTACCCGGAGAGGCCGGGCAGCATCACGTCCAGGATCATCGCGTCGTAGTCGCCGTGCCGGGCGGCGTCCAGGCCGGCGGGGCCGGTGGGTGCCACGTCCACCGCGAAGCCCTCCGCCTGCAGGCCCCGCTGCAACGCGGCCGCCAGCCGCGACTCGTCCTCCACCACCAGCAACCGCACGCCCCCAAGAGTGCCACCCGGATGACACCCGTACGGGTTGTCCTCAGCACGCTCACAGCCACCGGGGTGCAGCATGGCAGTCAGGAGGTAGCCACCATGTCCGTACTGAAGAACCGCGCCGTGCTGCGCTGGCTGGTCCCGGTGACCGCGGGGGTCGCCGTGATCGGTGGCGGAGCGGCCGTCGGCACGTTCGCCGCCGACGCCGACCCGGCGCTGCCGCCGCGCACCGCGGCCCAGCTCCTGGTCGACCTGCAGACGTCCCGCCTCGACGGGCTCTCCGGCACCGTGGTGCAGCGGGCCGACCTGGGCCTGCCCGCGCTGGCCAACCTCGCCGGCCTGGCCGGCGGGAACGAGCTGACCACCCTGCTGACCGGAACCCACACCCTGCGGGTCTGGTACTCCGGCGAGGAGCGGCAGCGGATCGCGCTGCTCGACACCCTCGGCGAACGGGACCTGATCCGCGACGGCCGGGACGTCTGGTCCTGGGACAGCCGGACCAACAGCGCCACGCACCGCGTCCTGCCGCAGGACCGCACCGCGCCGGCCTCCCTGCCGGCCACCCCGGCCGAAGCGGCCGGCCAGGCGCTCGCGGCGGTCGACCCGACCACCGCGGTCACCGTCGGCCGGTCCGCCCGGGTCGCCGGCCGCGACGCGTACGAGCTGGTGCTCACCCCGCGCGACGCCGACTCCCTGGTACATCAGGTGCGGATCGCCCTCGACGCGAAGGAGCACGTGCCGCTGCGGTTCGAGGTGCTCGCCGACGGCGCCGACAAGCCGGCCTTCGAGGTCGCGTTCACCCAGATCGACTTCAACCGGCCGGAGGCGGACCAGTTCCGGTTCAACCCGCCGCCGGGGGTGACCGTGAAGGAGGAGCCGGCCGACAAGGCCCTGCCGGGTGGGAAGGCCGCGCCGGACGGCAGGACCGGCCACCGGCCGGACGGCACGGACGTGCGTACCGTCGGCACGGGCTGGACCACGGTGCTGGTCGCGCGGCTCGACGCGGCCGGCCCGGCCGGCGGCGCGAAGGCCGGCGGCGCCAAGGCGGGCGACGCGGCGGGCGCGGACCAGGCGGCGGGACTGCTCGCGGCGGTGCCGAAGGTGAGCGGCGACTGGGGCAGCGGCCGGCTGCTCACCGGGAAGCTGTTCAGCGTGCTGCTCACCGACGACGGCCGGGTGCTGGCCGGCCTGGTCACCCCGGAGCGGCTCTATCAGGCGGCGCGAAGCTGATCTGACGGATCGGGGGCCCGGACGGCGATGCCGTCCGGGCCCCCTGGCGTGCGGCTTGCGCTCCTGCTCACCCTGGTGCGGTTTGTCATTCCGGCCAGCGAGTCAGGTTCCCTTGCGCGCGTCGTGGACCGCATTTGGCCGGTTCAACGATCGCTTCCTCACCTGCGGGGACTTCCGGTCGCCGGCGATGACGTGCCGAAGAACTGCACCGAAGTCCCCCGTCGCTAGGTGATTGGTCGACTGGCATCACGCGACGGCGCGGCGGTGTGACGTGGGCGCGGGCGCGGGCGGCCGGGCAGGCTTGGTCCGGCGGCCTGCCGCGCGGTATCTTTCTCAGTTCAAACACAAAAAGGAATGGCGCGAGACGCCATTCCTGTGCCGATTTTAGCCCATGAGGAGCCGGCTTGTCAACGCACTCCACCGGTGAGCTGCACCAGGACGACGAGATCGGCCGGGAGCAGGAGTACGTCTCGATGCTCTACGGCCGGCTGGACGGCATGCGGGACCAGGCCGCCCGCCGGCTCGCCGAGGAACTGCGCGCCACCGGCGGCACGTTGCAGGCCCGCTCGCAGCGCGACTCGGCGGTCCAGATGTACGCCGACCAGGTCGAGCAGTTCTCGGCGGTGGAGAACGGCCTCTGCTTCGGCCGCCTCGACGGCGACGACGGCGCGGCCCGCTACATCGGCCGGATCGGCATCTTCGACACCGGCGGCGACTACGACCCGCTGCTGATGGACTGGCGGGCCCCCGCGGCCCGGGCCTTCTACCTGGCCACCGCCGCGAACCCGCAGGGCGTACGCCGGCGGCGGCACCTGCGCACCCGGCAGCGGAAGGTGACCGGGCTCAACGACGAGGTGCTCGACCTCGCCACCGCCTCCCCCACCGCCCACGAGGAGCTGACCGGCGAGGCGTCGCTGCTCGCCGCGCTCAACGCCGGCCGGACCGGCCGGATGCGCGACATCGTGGAGACCATCCAGGCCGAGCAGGACCGGATCATCCGCGCCGACCTGCCCGGGGTCCTGGTGGTGCAGGGCGGCCCGGGCACCGGCAAGACGGCGGTCGCGCTGCACCGGGCGGCGTACCTGCTCTACACCCACCGGCAGCCGCTCGCCACCCGGGGCGTGCTGCTGGTCGGGCCGAACGCCACCTTCCTGCGCTACATCTCCCAGGTGCTCCCGGCGCTGGCCGAGACGGGCGTGCTGCTGCGTACCCAGGCCGACCTCTTCCCCGGCGTGAGCGCCCGGCGGACCGAGCCGGCGGAGACCGCGGCGCTCAAGGGCCGCGTGGAGATGACCGAGGTGCTCGCCGCCGCCGTCCGGGACCGGCAGTGGGTGCCCGACGAGCCGCTGGAGATCGAACTGCCGCAGCGGGAGATCCTCACCCTCGACCCCGGGACGGTCCGCGCGGCACGGGAGCGGGCCCGCCGCGCCGGCCGCCCGCACAACCTGGCCCGGGCGCTCTTCGACGTCGAGATCGTGCACGCGCTCGCCGCCCAGGTCGCCGAGCGGATCGGCGCCGACCCGCTGGGCGGGGAGAACCTGCTGTCCGAGGCCGACCTGGCCGAGATCCGCCGCGAGCTGCGCGAGGAACCGGAGGTACGGGCCGCGTTGGACGAGCTCTGGCCGGTGCTCACTCCGCAGCGGCTGCTCGCCGACCTGTACGCCGCGCCCGAGCGGATCGCCGCCGCCGCGCCGATGCTCACCGAGGCGGAGCGGGCGTCGCTGCACCGGGAGCCGGGCGGCTGGACCCCGGCCGACGTGCCGCTGCTCGACGAGGCGGCCGAGCTGCTGGGCGAGGACGAGCGCGCCGCGGCGGCCCGCCGGGAGCGGATCCGCTCCCTGGAACGGGAGTACGCCGAGGGCGTTCTCGAGATCGCCCGCGGCTCCCGCTCCATCGACGTCGAGGACGAGGCGGACGGCGGCGAGATCCTCGGCGTCACCGACCTGATCGACGCCGACCGGCTGCTGGAACGGCAGGAGGAGTCCGAACGGCTGACCACCGCGCAGCGGGCCGCCGCCGACCGGAGCTGGGCGTTCGGGCACGTCATCGTCGACGAGGCACAGGAGCTGTCCCCGATGGCCTGGCGGCTGCTGATGCGCCGCTGCCCGAGCCGATCGATGACGATCGTCGGGGACGTGGCCCAGACCGGCGCCCTGTCCGGCACCCCGTCCTGGCGGGAGGCGCTCGAACCGTACGTGGCGCGGCGGTGGCGGCTGGAGGAGCTGACCGTCAGCTATCGCACGCCCGCCGAGATCATGGCGGTCGCCGCCGACGTGCTCGCCGAGATCGACCCGGCGCTGCGCCCACCCCGCTCGGTCCGCGCCAGCGGCATCCCGCCGTGGGACCGTACGGTCCACGCGGACCGGCTCGCCGCCGAACTGGTCGAGGTGACCGCGCGGGAGGCGGCCGGGCTGGACGACGGGCGGCTCGGCGTGATCGTGCCGAGCGGTCGGGTCGACGAGCTGGGCGCCGCCGTCACCGCCGCCCTGCCCGAGGCCGCGGTCGGCGAGCAGCCGGAGCTGGAGAACCGGGTGGTGGTGCTGACCGTCGGGCAGGCCAAGGGGCTGGAGTTCGACTCGGTGCTGGTGGTGGACCCGGAGCGGATCGTGGCCGAGTCGCCGCGCGGGCACAGCGACCTGTACGTCGCGCTCACCCGGGCCACCCAGCGCCTGGGCATCCTCCGCGCCGCCTGACCGGCCCCCGTCCCGACACCGTGGCCTGGTCGGTGCGCGATCCATCCGGTGGTGGCCTCCCGCGGTCGGGAGGCCACCACCGGCACGTCGGAACGTGCTCCGGTCAACCCGGGTTGGCTCCCTCGTCGGTGAAGTTGCCGACCTGGGCGGCGGTGCTCGATTCGTCACTGGTGGAGCCGCCGGAAGGGGTGCTCATCCCGCCGGTCCCGGCACCCCCGGTCGTGGTCGGGGCGACCTTGCCCGGGTGCCGCTCCGGCTGCCGCGCCAGCCGTCGGGCGCTGGCCGGGCCGGCCGTGCCACCGGTCGTGGTGATCGCGCCCTGCCCCCGGGTCGGGCCGCCGTCCCGCAGCACGGTGGGGTCGACCGGGGCGTGCGCCGGGTCGTCGGGGTCCTCGTCCTGGATGACCCGCAGCACGTCGGTCTGCGGCACGGTGACCTCGTCGAGCGCGCCCTCGCCGTACACGCCCCCGGCGACCCGTTCCTCGGCCCGGCGGGCGGCTTCCTGCCGCATGTCGTCCTCACGCACGTCAACCACCTCGCAGCTGTCTCGGATCGTTCTGCGTGCCCGTCGACCGGCCGGACAAACCCCGGACGCGGGTCGTCCCCCGGGGTTCACCGGGACGACTCCCGCCGCTCGCCCGCCCGCCGTCCCGGCTGCCCATGCTGACCGGCGGGTTGGCGGGAACCGCCCGCCCCCGAAGGGAAGACAGCGTGCGAGTCGTACGCCGTACCGCCATCGCCGCCCTGGTGGCGGCGACCGTGACCACCGGCCTCCCGGCCCCCGCCGAGGCAAGCCCGCGGCCGGACCGGACCTTCGACCTGCAGGCCCACCGCGGTGGCCTCGGGCTGCGGGTGGAGAACACCCTCGCCTCGTTCGGCAACGCCCTCCAGCTCGGGGTGAGCACCCTCGAACTGGACGTACAGATCACCTCCGACGGGCAGGCCGTGGTCACCCACGACCGGAAGATCACCGGCGCCAAGTGCGCCGACACCGCACCGGTGACCCCGGGCGACCCGGAGTTCCCGTACGTCGGCAAGTACGTCAACACGCTCACTCTGGCCCAGCTGCGCACTCTGGACTGCGGATCGAAGACCCTGCCCGACAAGCCCGGCCAGCTCGCCGTGCCCGGTGCCCGGATGCCGCTGCTGAGCGAGGTCCTCGCGCTGGTCAAGCGCTACCACGCGGATGACGTGAAGCTCAACGTGGAGACCAAGGTGGAGGCCGGCGCGCCGACCGAGACCGCGCCGCGCGAGCAGTTCGTGCAGGTCACCGCCCGGGAGATCCGCAACTCCGGGCTGCTCAAGCAGGTCACCATCCAGAGCTTCGACTGGGGCGCGCTGATCCGGATGCGCCAGGTCGAGCCCCGGCTGCCCCTGGTGGCCCTGACCAACTACGACTTCCTCCAGGTGGGTGAGCCCGGCGCCTCGCCGTGGCTCGGCGGGCTGGACATCGACGACTTCGGCGGGGACCCGATCGCGGCGATCCGCAGCTTCGGCGCGTCCGCGTTCTCCCCGGTGCACGGCTTCCCGCAGGACGGCAGGGTGACCGACCCCGGCTACCGCCCGTACGTGACGAAGGAGATGGTGGCGCACGCGCACCGCAACGGGATCAAGGTGATCCCGTGGACGGTGGACGACGTGCCGACCATGGCGAAGCTGATCGACGACGGCGTGGACGGCCTCATCACCGACTACCCCGACCGGCTGCGCGACCTGCTCGCCGCGCGCGGCTACCGACTGCCGAAGGCGTACGCGTCGCCGTTCGACATCCAGGCCCACCGCGGCGGCCGGTCCACCCGACCGGAGAACACCCTGCCCGCGTTCGCGCACGCGCTGGAGAACCGGGCCATCTCGACGCTGGAACTCGACACCGGGGTGACCGCCGACGGGCACCTGGTGGTGCTGCACGACCGGACGATCAACGGCTCGCACTGCGTCGACACCGCCCCGGCGCGAGCCGGTGACCCGAAGTACCCGTACGTGGGCAAGCTGGTGCACGAGCTGACCCTTTCCCAGATCAAGACGATCGACTGCGGGTCGAAGACGCTGGCCGAGTTCCCCGCCCAGGTGGCCGTGCCGGGCGCCCGGATCCCCACCCTCGACGAGGTCTTCGCGCTGGTGCGGGCGAGCGGGCGGGACGACGTGCGGATGAACATCGAGACGAAGCTCAGCCCGTTGGTGGCGGACACCGAGCCGTACCCGAGCTTCACCCGCAAGCTGGTCGACGCGATCGAGGCGGCGGGCTTCACCCGGCGCGCCACCATCCAGTCCTTCGACTGGCGCACCATCCGGTACGCCCACCGGCTGAACCCGCGCATCGACACGGTCGCCCTGGTCTGGCAGTACGGCGCGGCCGAGTGCGCCGGCCTCGCCGACGAGTGCTCGCTGCGCGCGGTCTACGACGACTCGTCGGTCAGGAGCCCGTGGACCGCGGGCCTGGACTGGTGGCAGCACCAGGACCTGGGCGAGCTGGTCCGGCGGTCGGGCGCGACCACGGTGTCGGCGAACTGGCAGGTGCACGACCCGGCGCAGGGCACGGTGCCGTCGGCCGACTGGTACCTGCGGCAGAACCCGGCATACTTCCACGGACCGGACGTCCGCGCCCTCCAGGGTCGGTACGGGCTGACCGTGGTGCCGTACACCGTCGACGACGCGGCGGTGATGCAGCGGGTCATCGACCTCGGCGTGGACGGGATCATCACCGACGACCCGGAACTGCTGATCTCCGTCGCCATCCGCAACGGCCTGCGCTGAGCGGACGGCCCCGGCGGGGCGGCATTCGACCACCGGTCGGTGTTACCTCGCCGGGGCGACGGGTAGACGGGCGGTGCCCGCGCCATGAACGCGAACCGTGCCGTGGCCGAAACGCGGTAGCGGGGCGAGGGAGTGCAGGGAACGACTCATCGCATCCTGAGGAGGACCAGATGAGCACGCAGGCTGCATCCACCAGGCCGATGAACCGGCCGGTGCAGGAAGCGCAGAACCGCGGCGCCATGCAGGAGGCGCCGACACGTCCGATGCCGATGGCGCAGGACGGACACCGGCAGCCGATGGGGGCACCGGGCACCGAGACCAAGCCGTCGTTCGCGACGACCGAATTCTGGGTCTACCTGGCGTCCGTCGCGGCTGTGCTGGTGGCGTCCTATCTGGTCGGCAAGAACTCGGTCGGGGTGGACATCTTCCGTGCCCCGCAGGCGTGGTTCTTCATCACCCTGCTGACCATCGGCTACCTGGGTAGCCGCGGTCTGGCCAAGGCCGGCAGCAACTTCCGCAGCGGCGAGGAGCGCAAGGCCCGACACTGACCGACGAGATCAACACCTGAGTACGACGGTGGCCCCGGGAAACCTCCCGGGGCCACCGTCGTCGGTCGTCCTACTCGAAGTCCCCGCCGAAGTCACCGAAGTCGCCCTCGAAGGCGTCCCCGATCAGCTCACCGGCGACCAGGCCGCCGGCCACGCCGAGCGCGGTGCCCGCGACCAGCCCGCCCATCCCGTGACCCCGGCCGTGGCCGTGGGACGCGCCGAAGCCCTGGGCGCGCAGGTTGCCGTACCGGGAGGTGGTCTCGCGCAGCCAGCCGTCGACCACCTGGACCCAGTCGGTCCGGTCGGCGTCGGTGTGCGGGACGGCGTACCGGCCGACCACGTCGTGGCCGGCGCTGAGGAAGCCGCCGCGCTTGTCGCACTCCAGAATCACCTCGACGCCCCGCTGGCTGGTCACGAAGGTCAGCTCGACCTCGGTGACGGTCCGGGCGTACTGCGGCGCGGCGAAGAACTCGATCTCCTGGTAGAACGGCAGCGTCTGCTGCACACCGCGGATGTGGCCGCGTTCCAGGTCGGCGTGCTTGAAGCGGAAACCGAGCGCCTGGAAGGCGTCGAGGATCCGCTCATGGATCGGCAGCGGGTGCACCGCCACATGGTCCAGATCGCTCTTGTCCACCGCGCGAGCCACCGCCAGCTCGGTACGCAGCCCCATCGTCATGCCGTGCAGGCGCTGGCCGTACACGTCGGTGACCGGAGTCTCCCACGGCACCGGCAGCTGGAACGGGATGGCGAGCTGCTGCTTCGGGGCCAGCTCCAGCGGCCCGCTCACCGCCATCCGGTGGAACTCCATGATGCCGGCGTACTCGGAGTCGCCGCCCTCGATCTCGACCCGGGTGACCAGGCCGACGGTGATCTGCTCGATGCTGGCCGGCGCGTCCCCGCCGACGAGGTTGACGTGCCCGTCGAGGGTGAGCCCGGGTCGGGTGTTCGGGTTGGTCAGCACGGTGTCGACGCTGGGGCCGCCCACGCCGAACGCGCTCAACATCTTCTTGAAGACCATCGGTCACTCCCGCGGAACGGCGTTCCACCGTGGAACGTCGGAGCCATTGCTCAGGGCACCCTAACGCGAGCCCCTGTGAAGTGCCTGTGAACGCGGTCAGGCGGCGTCGACGACGATCAGCTCGCCGACCTGCTCGCCGATCTGGCGGCGCCCCTCCGGGGGCAGCTTCGCATCGGTGACCAACACGTCGGCGTCCTCCAGCGGGGCGATGGTGGCGATGCCGATGGTCTCCCACTTGGTGTGGTCGGCGAGCACCACCAGCCGGCGGGCGGAGCTGATCAGCCGGCGGTTGACCGCCGCCTCCAGCAGGTTTGGGGTGGTGAATCCCGTTCGTGGGCTCATCCCGTGCACGCCGAGGAAGAGCAGGTCGACGTTGAGGGCGGCGATCGCCGCCTCGGCCACCGGCCCGGTCAGCGCGTCCGACGGGGTACGGATGCCGCCGGTCAGCACCACGGTCTGGTCGGCGCGCGGGTTCTGGTAGAGCGCGTCGGCGACCGGGATCGAGTTGGTCACCACGGTCAGCCCGCGGACGTCGGCCAGCTTCGCGGCGAGGGCGGCGGTGGTGGTGCCGGCGGACAGCGCGATCGCCATGCCCGGCTCGACCATGGCAGCGGCCCGGTCGGCAATGGCCTGCTTCTCGGCCTGCTGGCGGATCGACTTCGCGGCGAAGCCGGGTTCCTCGGCGGAACCCGGACCGGCCAGGGTCGCCCCGCCGTGGACCTTGTCGACCAGCCCCCGCTCGGCGAGCACCTCCAGGTCCCGCCGGATCGTCATGTCGGACACCCCGAAGCGGCTGACCAGGTGGCTGACCCGGACGCCGCCGCGCTGGCGGATCAGCTCCAGGATGGCGCTCTGCCGTTGCTGGGCGAGCATCGGACCTGCTTCCTACTAGTTGCTCATTGCTGAGCGGTTCGGATGATTCGCTCTCCGCTCGGCGGTGGCCGGGCTGGAGTCCTGGACCGGCAGTCTGGTCCGGCGGCGATCGGTCCTGTCCTGCAGGATCTGCCTCACCACATGGTGCGGGGTGTGCAGGGCGATGTCGGGGTCGCCGGCTCGCTGCAGGATGTTGATCGCGGCGTTCACGTCGGCCTGCCACACCACCCCGCACGCAGTGCAGTGAAGCCGGTCCCCGCTGCGTCGGCCGAGGCCGCCGCAGCGGTGACAGGCTTGTGAGGTGTAGGCGGCGTTGACGTGCACGAGCGCAGAACCTCTGCGCTCCGACACGTTGGTCAGCGCCTCGGCGGTGACTCCTTTGGTCCACGCGGCGAGGCGCCGGTTGATGTTGTTGCCGAGCGTGGTGCGCCCGGCGAAGGTCTTGGTGAGGTCCTCGGCGACCACGGTGGCGGCCTTGTCGACGACCCGGTGCACGGCGGTGAAGATCTCCGTGCGCACCCGCGCGCGGTGCCGGGCGGCTTGCCGGTCCCGCTTGACCGTGCCGAGATTGTTGGCCGTGATCCGGCGCGCTTTCGCGTGGTCACCACGACCGGCGGCGCTATTCGCAATCGAGCGCAGCTTCGCCCGGCGCCGGTTGCGTTGCTTCAACCGGTCCGACTCGCTGGTCAGCAGTTCGCCGAGCCGAACACCGTGGCGCTCGCTGTCGGAGTCGGTCAGGGCTTCGGTGTAGCCCTTGTCGACGCCGATCGTCCGGTCGCCGCACGGCCGCTGCGACGACCGCATCTGCGATGCGTCGGTCTGGTAGTGCACCTCGACCCGGCCACCGCGCAGGATCAGCCGCAGCGTGCCCATCGGGGCGACGGTCGTGGACAGCGGGATTCTGACCATCTGGCGGCGTTGGAGACCCGGAACCGCCAGCCACAACTGGCCGCGCCCGTCGGTGGCGGTGTTGTGCTGATCGGCGCGCACAACGATCTGATCGTGCGTGCGGTTCTGGCCACGCTTCCAGTGCTTGCGCATCTGTCGAGCTAGGAAGGGGTCGCCGGCCCACCGGTCGGCCTTCAGCGCGGTCAGCAGCCGCCTGCGCTCGGCCGGATCCCCGGCGCGCCGGGAGATCGCCCGGCGCACCTCGACCTTGGCCGACGCCAGGTTCGCCGCGATGTCCGCCGTCGCATCGCGGACGGTTTCCTTCCACGCATTCGCCAGCACGCCGAAACGGACGTGCGTGCCGTCGGCCAACCACCGGTCCCGCACCTGCCGGTCCCTCAACCCGGACCCGACACCCGCGATCGAGCCGTACCGCTGCCACACCTCGCCGCGAACCTGACCCAAACGGCGAGCCTGCTCCAGCAAAGCCGCGTACTTACCCGGGTTCAGGCCTGTCGAGTAAGCAATCCGGGTGATCTTCACCGGTCACCCTCCACGGTCAGGTCCGCCCCGTCGAGTTCCTCCTTGGCGACGACGATCTCACAGCCGCCGCGCACCGCCACGGGCCCGCAGGAAATCGAAGCCGAACCGGACCAGCCGATCCCTGTGCCCACCACGAGTATCGCGACCTCCTCCCGAGCGCACGCGTCCATCAACGTCAGAAACCTCTCGCCGCGCAAGTTGGTCCCACCGCCAACCTCGCCGCGGCCCACCCGTCCGGGGCGAGGCCGCGAGCCAGACAAACTGCGATATAAGCGCGACCTGCGAGGCCGGGCGGGGTTACTGGCCGGGTGACAAGACCGGGGCACCACCTTCCGCCGCCCGACATCGAAACCCGGCTTGCAGCACCCTGCCCGTGTCGGAATCGTCCAAATACCGCTGCCCCGACGGCAGAAAGCGAGGCTTGATCCGGCCCTCCGCCTCCCACCGACGCATCATGCTCACCGAGCCCACCCGCTCGGCGTCCCCGGCCAGTTCTTCCCGACCCCGCGAAATCCATCGACCCGATGGATGCCAACCACAACAAACGAGCAAAATAGGTGTGTAAAGGAAGTCGACAACTCATCACTCCTCCTTCGGGCGCGGGTACGGCATGCGGGGTCAGGCAGCCTCGACCGTCCGGCCCAACACCGGATCGCCGGGCTGCGCCCCGCTCGGCGCCTGCTGCTCGGCGGCGCGCTCCGACACCTCGCGGACCACCGCCACATCGCCGGCCGAGACGACCAGCTCGCCGTCGCACCGGCCGCCACCGAGCAGTTCGGCGCCGGTGACCGCCAGCCGGGCGTCGGCGTCGGTGTGGTTGATGACGAACAGCCAGCTCCGGTCGGCGTCGCGGCGGCGGACCACCTCGACGCCGGGGGGCGCGGCCACCGGCGGGCGGGCGCCGGACTCGGTGAGCAGCCGGGCCACGAGACGGTCGGTGTCCGCCTCGTCGAGCCGGGTGCCGACGTACCAGGCGGCGCCGGCGCCGACGGTGTGCCGGGTCAGCGCGGCCACGCCGGGCAGCGGCCCGTCGGTGTACGAGGCGAGCACCTCCGCCCCCTCCGGGTGCAGCCACTCGGTCCACACGTCGGCGGTGGCGCCGTCGTCGAGGGTCACCTGCTCGCCCTCGCGCAGCGGGAAGAACTCCTCGGTGCGGAGGCCGAGCAGTTCCCGGAACGCGCCGGGGTAGCCGCCGAGCCGGATGTGGTCGTGCTCGTCGACGATGCCACTGAAGTAGGTGACCAGCGCGGTCCCGCCGGCCTCGACGTACCGGCGCAGCGCCTCGGCGTCGGCATCGCGGACCAGGTACAGGGTGGGCGCCAGGACCAGCCGGTAGCGGGACAGGTCGGCCGACGGGTGCACCACGTCGGCGGTGACCCCGGCCCGCCAGAGCGCGCCGTGCAGGGCGGCGAGCCGGTCTACATAGGTGACGTCGACGCTCGGATGCGAGTCGAGTTCCGCGCCCCACCAGGCCTCGTAGTCGAACAGGATCGCCACGTCGGCGTCGACCCGGCTGCCGCGTACCTCGGCGAGCGCCTTCAGGTCGGCGCCGAGCCGGCAGACCTCGCGGAACACCTTGGTCTCCGGGCCGGCGTGCGGCACCAGCGCCGAGTGGAACTTCTCGGCGCCGGCGCGGGAGGCCCGCCACTGGAAGAAGAGCACCCCGTCGGCGCCGCGCGCCACGTGCGCGAGGCTGTTGCGGCGCAACTGACCGGGGGTCTTCGCCACGTTGCGCGGCTGCCAGTTGACCGCGCTGGTGGAGTGCTCCATCAGCAGCCACGGGTCACCGCCGGCGACGCCGCGGGTGTGGTCGGCGGCGAGCGCGAGGTTGACCTGCGGCTGCGGGTCGGCGGCGACGAGGTAGTGGTCGTTGGCGACCACGTCCACGTCGGCGGCCCAGGAGTGGTAGTCCAGGTACTTGACGCCGGTGCCGATCATGAAGTTGGTGGTGACCGGCTGCGGGGCCAGCCGGGTGAGCAGCTCCCGCTCGGCGCGGAGCTGGGCCCGCTGCTCGTCGGAGGAGAAGCGCAGGAAGTCCAGCTGCTGGGTGGGGTTGGCGAAGGTGGGCGCGGTGCGCGGCGGGTTGATCTCGGCCCAGTCGTGGTAGCGCTGGCTCCAGAAGGCGGTGCCCCAGGCGGCGTTGAGCGAGGCCAGGTCGCCGTAGCGGTCGCGCAGCCAGCGGCGGAACGCCTCGGCGCTGACGTCGCAGTAGCAGTGCACGTTGTGGCAGCCCAGCTCGTTGGAGACGTGCCACATCACCACCGCCGGGTGCGCGGCGTACCGGCCGGCCACCGCCTCGACCAGGGCGAGCGACCGCTCGCGGAAGACCGGCGAGCTGGGGCAGTAGGCCTGCCGGCCGCCCGGCCAGAGAATCGCCCCGTCGGCCCGGCGGGGCAGCGTCTCCGGGTGCCGGTGGGCCAGCCACGGCGGCGGGCTGGCGGTGGCGGTGGCCAGGTCCACCCGGATCCCCCCGTCGTGCAGCACGTCGAGGGCCCGGTCCAGCCAGCCGAAGTCGAACTCGCCGGGGGCGGGCTCCAGCAAGGCCCAGGAGAAGATGCCGACCGAGACCAGGTTGACCCCGGCCCGGCGCATCAGCGCGACGTCCTCGAGCCAGGTCTGCTCGGGCCACTGCTCCGGGTTGTAGTCCGCGCCGTACCAGATTCCGTCGCCGTGCCAGCTCCGCATGAGAGCAGAGCGTGCACCTCGACGACACCCAAGTCAACACTTTCCAACATCGACGGATTTTCCAACGTTTACCTTGTCCCGGCCGTGTCACGACTGGGTTATCAGTGCCCGTCGACCCTCTTGACAGCGCCGCACGGAGGGGTAGCTTGACGAGCCACCGGCTGTTTGTGTTCGGACATGTGGATTCACGGTGGATCTATCCTGGCCCGCGCGAACACCGATCCCCGCCACCACTCACGGCCCTTGGGCGCAGCGCACCTCTTCCACGCAGGAGGCACAATGTCCCGTCCCAGATCGCAAGCCGAGTACCTCGCCCGACTCGTACCCCCGTCCGTCGCCGGCCTGAACCGCCGCTCGCTGCTGGCCGGCGCGGCCGGCACCGGCGCGCTGCTTGGCACGGGACTGCTCGCCGGCTGCGGCGGCTCCGACTCCGACTCCGGCGCGGGCTCGAAGACGGTCTCGCTCGGCTCGAACGCTTCGGACCCGACGCCGAAGGACGTACTCGCCAAGGTGACGGCGGGCTTCCAGAGCTCGTCCGGGATCCAGGTCGCGGTCAACACCGTCGACCACAACACGTTCCAGGAGAACATCAACAACTACCTGCAGGGCAAGCCGGACGACGTGTTCACCTGGTTCGCCGGCTACCGGATGCGGTTCTTCGCCGCCAAGGGCCTGGCCGGCGACGTCAGCGACGTCTGGGGCAAGCTCTCCGGCTACTCCGACGCCTTCAAGAAGGCCTCGACCGGTGACGACGGCAAGCAGTACTTCGTGCCCATGTCGTACTACCCGTGGGCGGTCTTCTACCGCAAGTCCGTCTGGCAGCAGCACGGCTACCAGGTGCCGAAGACCCTCGACGACCTGAACACGCTCGGCGCGCAGATGAAGAAGGACGGCCTCAACCCGATCGCCTTCGCCGACAAGGACGGCTGGCCGGCGATGGGCACCTTCGACATCCTCAACCTGCGGATCAACGGCTACCAGTTCCACGTCGACCTGATGGCCGGCAAGGAGGCGTGGACCTCCGACAAGGTGAAGAAGGTCTTCGACACCTGGGCCGGGCTGCTGCCGCTGCACCAGCCGGACGCCCTGGGCCGGACCTGGCAGGAGGCCGCCCAGTCGTTGCAGCAGAAGAAGAGCGGCATGTACCTGCTCGGTCTCTTCGTCGCCCAGCAGTTCAACAACGACGAGCAGGACGACATCGACTTCTTCACCTTCCCCGAGGTCGACTCGACCATCGGGGCCAAGGCCCTGGACGCGCCGATCGACGGCTACATGATGGCCCGCAAGCCGAAGTCCGAGGCGAACGCCAAGAAGCTGCTCGAGTACATCGGCGGCGTCGACGCCGCGAACATCACCGTGAAGAACGACCCCGGCACCCTGGTGGCCAACACCGGCGCGGACACCAGCGGCTACACCGCACTGAAGAAGAAGGCCGCGGAACTGGTCGGCTCGGCCACCGAGATCGCGCAGTTCCTCGACCGGGACACGCGGCCGGACTTCGCCTCGACCGTGATCATCCCGGCGTTGCAGCAGTTCATCAAGAACCCGAAGGACATCGGCGGACTGCTGACCAGCGTCGAGAACCAGAAGAAGTCGATCTTCACCAGCTGACGGCGAGAGGGGAGGACATCGTGTCCGACCTGCCCCTGATCCAAGCGGATCGCGCCGTGCCGCCGCCGGCCGCGACCACCTCCACGGGTGGTCGTGGCCGCCGGCTACGGCTCCTGTCCCGCACCGACCGCGTGGTGATCACGCTGATGGTGCTCGTACCCCTGCTGCTCGTCATCGCTCTGGTCTGGCTGCCGGCCCTGGCCACCGTGCTGCTCTCCGGCACTAACTGGGACGGCATCGGGCCGGTGAGCGAGATCGACTGGGTCGGGCTGAAGAACTACGACGACGTGGTGAACATCTACCCGCCGTTCGTGCCCGCGGTGCAGAACAACCTGCTCTGGCTGGCCGCGCTCTTCGTGGTGGCGACGCCGTTCGGCATGTTCCTCGCCGTGCTGCTGGACAAGGAGCTGCGCGGGAGCCGGTTCTACCAGACCGCGCTCTACCTGCCGGTGGTGCTCTCGCTGGCCCTGATCGGGTTCGTCTGGCAGCTCATCTACAGCCGTGACCAGGGTCTGCTCAACGCCGTCCTGGGCACGAGCACCGACTGGTACGGCGATTCGAACGTCAACATCTGGGCGGTGCTCGTCGCCGCCGGCTGGCGGCACGTCGGCTACATCATGCTTCTCTACCTGGCCGGCCTGAAGGGCGTCGACCCGTCGCTGCGGGAGGCCGCAGCGGTGGACGGCTCCTCGGAGGCGAGCACCTTCTTCCGGGTGGTCTTCCCGGTGATGCGGCCGATCAACATCATCGTGCTGGTGGTGACGGTGATCGAGTCGCTGCGCGCGTTCGACCTGGTCTGGGTCATCAACAAGGGTCGCAACGGGCTCGAGCTGATCTCCGCGCTGGTCACCTCCAATGTGGTGGGCGAGGCCAGCCGGATCGGCTTCGGCTCCGCGCTGGCGACCATCATGCTGGTGGTCTCCCTGGTCTTCATCACCCTCTACCTGGCCACCGTGATGAGGGAGGACCGGCGATGAGCACCGCGACCCTGACCCGTGAGTCCGCGGCCACCGCCTCGGCGCCCCGCCGCCGGCCGCTGCGGCCCGCCCGGGTGGTCCTGCACCTCTTCCTGGCCGCGGTCGCTGTCGGCTGGCTCTTCCCGATCCTCTGGGCGGTGCTGACCTCGCTGCGCTCGTACCAGTACACCGCCAGCCACGGGTACGTCTCGTTCGGCGGCTGGACCCTCGACAACTACGTGACCGCCTGGCAGACCGCCGAGTTCGGCAAGCACTTCCTCAACTCGGTCTACATCACCGTCCCGGCCGTGCTGCTGACCCTCTTCCTGGCCTCCTGCGTGGCGTTCGTGATCGCCCGGTTCAGCTGGAAGATCAACATCGTCCTGCTCGGCCTCTTCACCGCGGCGAACCTGCTGCCGCAGCAGGCCCTGCTGATCCCGCTGTTCCGGCTCTTCACCGAGGTGCCGCTGCCGGAGTTCATGAGCGACTCGGAACTGCTGTACGACAGCTACTGGGGGCTGATCCTGGTCAACGTCGCGTTCCAGTGCGGCTTCTGCGTCTTCGTGCTGAGCAACTACATGAAGGCCCTGCCGCACGAGCTGTACGAGGCGGCGATGGTCGACGGGGCGAGCGTCTGGCGGCAGTACTGGCAGGTCACGATGCCGCTGTGCCGGCCGGCCCTGGCCGCGCTCGCCACCCTGGAGGTGACCTGGATCTACAACGAGTTCTTCTGGGCCACCGTGCTGATGCGTAGCGGGGACAAGTTCCCGGTGACCAGCTCGCTGAACAACCTGCGCGGCGAGTTCTTCACCGACAACAACCTCGTCTCGGCCGGCTCGGTGCTGGTCGCCGTCCCCACCCTGGTGATCTTCTTCCTGTTGCAGAAGCAGTTCGTCCGGGGCCTCACTCTGGGAGCCAGCAAGGGATGACCATCGTCCACCTGCGCCGCGCGCGGACCAGCCTGGTGCTCGACGCGCGCGGCCCCGGCCTGCCCCGGGTCGTGCACTGGGGCGCCGACCTGGGCCCGCTCCACGACGACGACCTGGCGGCGCTGGTCGACGCCACCATCCCACCGGTCGTACCGAGCAGCTTCGACGCGCCCACCGTGCTGTCCCTGCTGCCCGAGGCGAGCGCCGGCTGGAGCGGGCGACCGGGTCTCGCCGGCCACCGGAACGGCCGGGACTGGTCGACGGCCTTCCGCCTCGACCGCCTCGACCGGCTCGACGTGGCCGACCCCGGCCCGGACCCGAGCCGCGTGGCGCGGGGCGGCGGCGCGGTGGGCGTACCGGGGAAGGGCGGTGCGCACGACGGGCCCGGCGCCGCGCGGGTGACCGTGCGGGCCTCGGACCCGGGTGCGACGCTGTCGCTGACCATCGAGATCAGCCTGGACCCGCACGGCCTGCTGACGGTCCGGCACCGGCTGCGCAACGACGGCGACGCCCCCTACGAGGTGCGCGAGCTGACCCCGGTGCTGCCGGTGCCGGCGGTCGCCACCGAACTGCTCGACCTGACCGGCCGCTGGTGCCGGGAACGCGCGCCGCAGCGGCACCCGTGGCCGATGGGCGCCTGGGTACGGGAGGGCCGGCACGGGCGGACCGGGCACGACGCGACGCTGCTGCTGGTCGCCGGCACGGCCGGCTTCGGCTTCGGCCACGGCGAGATGTGGGCGGTGCACACCGCGTGGAGCGGCGACCACGTCACCGTCGCCGAACGCCGCCCCACCGGCGAATCCACGCTGGGCGGTGGGGAACTGCTCGCCCCCGGCGAGATCGTGCTCGCCGCCGGCGAGGAGTACGCCACTCCCCTGCTCTACGCCGTCCACTCGACCACCGGGCTGGACGGGCTCAGCGACGTGCTGCACGCCCACCTGCGCGCCCGTCCCGAGCACCCGCACTCCCCCCGGCCGGTCACCCTCAACGTCTGGGAGGCGGTCTACTTCGACCACGACCTGGACCGCCTCAAGGACCTCGCCGACCGGGCCGCCGAGGTGGGCGTGGAACGCTTCGTCCTCGACGACGGCTGGTTCCGGGGCCGCCGGCACGACCGGGCCGGCCTGGGCGACTGGTGGGTCGACGACGACGTCTGGCCGGACGGCCTGCAACCGCTCATCGACCACGTCCGCAAGCACGGGATGCAGTTCGGGCTCTGGGTCGAGCCGGAGATGGTCAACCCCGACTCCGACCTGTTCCGCGCCCACCCGGACTGGCTGCTCCAGGTGCCCGGGCGGCTGCCGCCGGAGTGGCGCCACCAGCAGGTGCTCGACCTGGCCCACCCCGACGCGTACGCCCACCTGCTGTCCCGGTTGGACGCGGTGCTCCGCGAGCACGATGGGATCGCCTACCTGAAGTGGGACCACAACCGGGACCTCACCGAGGCCGGGCACGCCGGCCGGCCCGGGGTGCACGCGCAGACCCTGGCGGTCTACCGGCTGCTGGACGAGCTGCGCGCCCGGCACCCGGGCGTGGAGATCGAGAGCTGCTCCTCCGGCGGCGCCCGGGTCGACCTGGAGATCCTGCGCCGCACCGACCGGGTGTGGGCCAGCGACTGCAACGACGCCCTGGAACGGCTGGCCATCCAGCGCTGGACCGGCCTGCTGCTCCCGCCCGAGCTGATCGGCACCCACATCGGACCGCAGCGTTCGCACACCACCCACCGGGTGCACGAGCTGGGCTTCCGGGCGGTCACCGCGCTCTTCGGCCACCACGGCATCGAGTGGGACATCAGCGGGATCACCGCGACCGAGCGGGCGGAACTCGCCGCCTGGGTGGCGCTGCACAAGCGGCTCCGCCCGCTGCTGCACGGCGGCCGGGTGGTCCGGGTCGACCACCCCGACCCGGCCGTCCAGGCGCACGGCGTGGTCGCCCACGACCGCTCCCACGCGGTGTACGCGGTCTCCCGGCTCACCACCTCCGTGGCGCAGGTGCCGGGGATGGTGCGCCTGCCGGGCCTGGACCCGTCCCGCCGCTATCTGGTCCGCCCGCCGGGCGGGGTGCCGGAACCGGCGCTGTTGCAGCTCAGCCCGCCGGGGTGGCTCGCCTCCGACGACGGGGTGACGCTGAGCGGGTCGGTGCTGGGTTCCGTGGGGCTTCAGCTGCCCGCCCTGCATCCGGAGCAGGCGCTGCTGCTGGAGGCCAGGGCGGTCGAGTGAGGGGTTCCCGACGAAGTTTTTCGGAATCTTCGCCGACGGATGTCGAGAACCGGGGTGGCAGCTTCTACCGGAGGGTGGAAGCACCGAGAATCGGTGCACAGGCGTGAGGAGCGAACCGTGAAGTACATGCTGCTGATGCAGTTCAGCGCCGCCGGGACAGACTTCCCGTCGATCGACACCTGGACGCCGGAGGAGATCCAGGCGCACATCGGGTTCATGCACGAGGTCAACGCGAAGCTCACCGCCGACGGCGAGTGGGTCCAGGCGGAGGGCCTGGGCGGGCCGCAGCAGGCGCGGATCGTCCGGGCCGGCGCCGGCGGCGCGCCGGTGGTGACCGAGGGCCCGTTCGCGGAGACCAAGGAGTTCCTCGCCGGCTGGTGGATCGTCGACTGCGAGACCCCGGAGCGGGCGGTCGAGATCGCCGCGCACATCTCCACCGCGCCCGGTCCGGGCGGCCGGCCGCTGAACATGCCGATCGAGGTGCACCCGGTCATGTCGGCGCCACCGCAGGAGATCTGACGCCTGGACACGCCGGAACCAATCGTCGTCGAGGACCTGCTGCGCGAGCTGGCGCCGCAGGTCCTCGGCGTGCTCACCCGACGGTTCGGTGACTTCGCCACCGCCGAGGACGCGGTGCAGGAGGCGCTGCTCGCCGCGGCGACGCAGTGGCCGGTCGACGGGCTGCCGGACAATCCGCGCGGCTGGCTCGTCCAGGTCGCGTACCGCCGCATGATCGAGCTGGTCCGGGCCGAGGCGGCCCGCCGCGACCGGGAGGACCGCGCCGCCCGGCGGGAGGGCGACGACCGGCGGACCGCGCCGGCCGCGGACGAGCCGCTCATCGCGGACCGGGACGACACCCTGGTCCTGCTCTTCCTCTGCTGCCACCCGTCGCTGTCGACGGCGTCAGCGATCGCGCTGACCCTGCGGGCGGTGGGCGGGCTCAGCACCGCCGAGATCGCCCGCGCCTTCCTCGTCCCCGAGGCCACCATGGCGCAGCGCATCAGCCGTGCCAAGCAGGGCCTCCGCGCCTCGGGACTGCCCTTCCGGATGCCGGACGAGGGTGAGCGGCAGGACCGGCTCGCGACGGTGCTGCACGTGCTCTACCTGATCTTCACGGAGGGGCACACCGCCAGCGGCGGTGCGGACCTGCGCCGGGTGGACCTGTCCGAGGAGGCGATCCGGCTGACCCGGGGCGTGCACGCGCTGCTGCCCGACGACAGCGAGGTGGCCGGGCTGCTCGCGCTGATGCTGCTCACCGACGCCCGGGCCGCGGCCCGGACCGGCCCGTCCGGCGAGCTGATCTCCCTCGCCGACCAGGACCGCAACCGGTGGGACCCGGCCGCGATCGCCGAGGGCACCGCGCTGGTCACCCGGGCGATGGCGCACGGACCGGTCGGGCCGTACCAGCTCCAGGCCGCCATCGCCGCGCTGCACGACGAGGCGCCCACCGCCGCGGCGACCGACTGGCGGCAGATCCTCGCCCTCTACCAGGTGCTGGAGCGCCTCTCCGCCAACCCGGTGGTCTCGCTCAACCGGGCGGTCGCGACCGCGATGGTGCACGGCCCCGCCGCCGGGCTGGCCGCCCTCGACGCGCTGGACGCCGACCCCCGGCTGGCCGGGCACCACCGGCTCGACGCGGCCCGCGCCCACCTGCACGAGATGGCCGGCGACCCGCCCCGGGCGACGGCCCACTACCGGGCCGCGGCCGCGCGGACCACGAGCCTGCCCGAGCAGCGCTACCTGACGATGCGGGCCGCCCGCCTGGCGAGCGGGACGACCGACGGTGAGCCGCCGGCCGGACAGCTGCCCTGACGCGGGTCGACCGGCGCTCCTCGAAGGACATCGCGGGCCGCCACACGGGCGATCATCCCCACCACACGATGTTGCGCCGCTCCCTGACCCGGTCAAGGCGGGACTGTAGGCAGCATCGGCCGTGCGGTAAGACGTCCGGCCGGGCAAGCGGACGCCAGGGTTGACCGCCCGCCGGCGGGGTATCCGGTGACGATCCGCCCGGAAGGAGGGCCACACCATGGTCAAGGTCGGTTACACCCTGATGTGCGAGCAGATCGGCCCGAAGCAGCTGGTCGACCACGCCGTACGCGCCGAGGCGGCCGGCTTCGACCAGCTCGTGATGTCCGACCACTACTACCCGTGGCTGGACTCCCAGGGCCACTCCCCGTACGCCTGGTCGGTGCTCGGGGCCGTCGCGCACGCCACCAACCGGGCCGAGCTGATGTCCTTCGTGACCTGCCCGATCCGCCGCTACCACCCCGCCGTGGTCGCGCAGAAGGCAAGCACCATCGGTGTGCTCTCCGACGGCCGGTTCACCCTCGGCCTCGGCGCCGGGGAGAACCTCAACGAGCACGTGATCGGCGGGTGGCCGCACGTGCAGCAGCGGCACGAGATGTTCGAGGAGGCCCTGCAGATCATCCGGCCCCTGCTCAACGGCGAGACGCTGACCTTCTCCGGCAACCACTTCGACGTCCCCGACGCGTACCTCTGGGACCGGCCGGACCGCCCGGTGCCGATGGCCGTCGCCGCCTCCGGCCGGCAGTCCGCCACCCTCGCCGCCGAGTACGGCAACGGCCTGGTCGCCACCGAGCCCGACCCGCACCTCATCCAGATGTACGACGACGCGGGCGGCGCCGGCCAGCCCCGCTACGGCCAGGTGGCGATCTGCTACGGCCCGGACGAGGCCGAATGCCGCAAGCTCGTGCACGACCAGTTCCGCTGGTTCGGCATGGGCTGGAAGGTCAACGCCGACCTGCCCGGCCCCGAGTCGTTCGCCGCCGCCACCCAGTTCGTCCGCGAGGAGGACGTCGCCGAGGGCATCCCCTGCGGCCCGGACCTGGACAAGCACGTCGCGGCGTTCAAGAAGTTCGTCGACGCCGGCTTCACCCACGTGGCGATCGTGCAGGTGGGCGGCGACACCCAGCCGATGTTCCTGGACTGGGCGCAGGAGCAGCTGCTGCCGCGACTGCGCGAGCTGTGAGCCTGACGCGATCCGGGCCGGCGGGCACCGGGCCGGCGGGCTTCGGGGCGGCGGGCTTCGGGGCGGTGTCCGCGCCGGGGCGGTTCGGCGTGGCCGAGCTGCGGCTCGCGCTGGCGGCGCCCCGGCCCGCCGCCGGCCTGACCAGCGAGTTCCGGCTCGTCGACGGGCTGCGGACGCACACCCGGCGGTCGGCCGACCCGGGCGCCGGCGTGCCGCCCGTGGTGCTGGTGCACGGCCTCGCCGTCTCGCACCGCTACCTCACCCCGCTGGCGCTGACCCTGTCGGCCACCCATCCGGTGTACGTCCCGGACCTGCCCGGCTTCGGGCTGACCGAGCGCCCCGGCACGGCGTACGACGTGTCCCGGCACGCCGCGCACCTGGCCGCCTGGCTCGCCGCGTACGGGCTGGGCCCGGTCTGCCTGCTCGGGCACTCCTTCGGGGCCGAGGTCGCCGCCCGGCTCGCCGCCGACCGGCCCGACCTGGTCCACGCGCTGGTGCTGGCCGGCCCGACCAGCGATCCGGCGGCCCGGTCCCGCCTCGGGCAGTTCGGCCGGTGGCTGGTGGACACCCTGCGGGAGGCCCCGTTGCAGGCCCCGATCCTGCTCCGGGACGTCCGGGACGCCCGCCCGTGGCGGGTGTACGCCTCCCTGACCCACTCGGTGCGCAACGCGATCGAGGCGGACCTGGTCCAGGTCACCGCCCCCACCCTGGTGGTGTTCGGCGACCGGGATCCGGTCGTCCCGCCGGCCTGGCGGCGGCAGGTCGCCCGGCTCGTCCCCGCCGCCCGTACGGTCACCGTGCCGGCCGCCGCGCACAACGTCGCCACCACCGCCCCGGCGCAGGTCGCCGACGCGATCCGCGCCCTGCTGGCGCCCGCGCTGGGAGGCTGAGTCCATGCGTATCGGCAACACGGAGATCCGTCCCCTGGGCGGCGGCCTCGGCTGCCTCCTGATGATCCTCTTCTCGATCGTCGCCTCGGTCGTGCTGACCGTCCTGCTCAACCTGCTGCTCTGAACCACGGCCCCGCCCCGGCCGGGGCCCAGCGTGGGTGAGGAGGCGACGACCGGATGAACCTGCTGACCGTCCTGCCGTTGGCGCTGGTCATGGTCGCCGGACCCCAACTGATCAGCGCCGTTTTCCTGGCCGCCGGCCGGCAACCGCGCCGCAGTTCGGTGGCGTACCTGTCGGGGCGGCGCTGGGCCTCCTCGTCGCGCTGACCGTCTGGTACGTCGTCTTCCGCCGGGTGAAGCGCAGCGTCGGCGGCGACCAGGAGGGCAGCGGCCGGCGCCTCGTCGACTCGTCCTGGCACTGCTGCTGGTGCTGCTGGTGATCGTCTTCCTCCGCCGGCATCGTGACCAGACGCCGGCGTGGATGACGAAGCTGGAGGACCCGGGCCGCGGTTCGCGTTCGGGCTGGGTCTCCTGCTCCTCGCCGCGACCCCGAGCAACGAGGTCATCATGGCCTCCGTCGCGGGCAGCCTGGCCGGGCACGACCGGCCCTGGTGGCACCTGCTCCCCTTTCTGGTGCTGACCCTGCTCCTGCTGGCCCTGCCCCTGCTGGCGCTGCTGCTCCTCGGCCACCGCGCGAGGGCGGCCCTGCCGAGGGTGCGCGGCTGGGCGAACGCACACTCCTGGGTGGTCAGCGGACTCGTCACGCTGGTCTTCGTCGCGATCGTGGCCGCGGACCTGGCGAGGTGACCTCCCCCGCCGGAAGCGGACGGCGGTCAGCGCCTCGCAGGAGGCGAGCCGGATCGGGTCGAGCACGGTCGTCGGTCGGGGCAACGGCCGCCATCCCGCTCAGCCGGGCGCCAGCTCCAGCTCGGCGACCACCGGGTAGTGGTCGGAGGCCCGGTCGGTCTCCCCGTCGCGGACCACCCGGACCTGGCGGGTCAGCGCGGCCACCGCCGGGGTGGCGAGCAGATAGTCCAGGCGCATCGCGGCGAACTCGGCCCCGCCGTGCCGGGTCGGCACGGTCTGCCCGTCCGGCTCCGCGCCGCCGGCGTGCGGCCAGAGGTCGACCAGGCCGGCCGCGAGCAGTCGGGACACCGCGCGGGTGTCGACGGTACGGCCGTCGCGGCGCAGATGCCGACGGCGGTAGCGGTCGGGCAGGCCGGCGAGCCGCTCGGTGTGGTCGACGGTCGGGTCGAGGGTGTTCAGGTCGCCCGCGACCAGGGTGAACGGGCCGTCGGCGCGCCGCACCGCCGCCGCCAGCCAGTCGGCCTCCATCCGCCGCCGCCCACCGGAGTACGGGTCGAGGTGGGTGCTGACCACGGTCAACGGTCCGGCCACGGTGGCGACCACGGCCTTCGCGGCGGCGTGGTGGAACGGCCGGCGGACCCGGCCCGACGTCAGCACCCGCAGCGGCGGGCGGACCAGCACCGCGACCGGCTGCCCGAGACAGGAGCGGGCCAGGTGGGGCGCCATGCCCAGCCGGTCCGCCACGTCGGCCAGCAGCCCACCCCGGTCGAAGTCGCGCAGCTCCTGGAGGGCCAGCACGTCGGGCCGCTGCGCGGTGACGACCGCGACGATCCGGTCCAGTCGGTCGTCCCCGCCGCGGTCCCGGCCGCCGGTCCGGATGTTCCAGGTCATCACCCGCAGCATGGGCGCCGGTCAGTCCTCCCGGCCGGCCTTGGCCAGCTCGTCGTCCAGCTCGCGCACCTGCTCGGACTTGATGGCCGGCTGGTTGCCCCGGTGCACGTCGGCGTTGGGCCGCACCACCCAGTAGAGCAGCCCGATCCAGAGCGCGGCGAGCAGGATCGCGCCCATGAAGTCGGTCGGGTGATGCATGCCCCGGTACATCCGGGAGGTGGCCACCCCGACCGGCATGATCACGGCCAGCGCCACGAAGAGCCAGCGCCACCAGCGGTCGGTACGGGCGAACACGATGATCGCCATCGCGCTCCACAGGCAGATCGTCGCGGCGATGTGGCCGGACGGGAAGGACGAGGTCGGCAGGTGGCCGTCCAGGTTCTCCACCGCCGGGCGGGGCCGCTGCACCACCCGGGCCGAGGCGAGGAAGAGGCTCAGCTCGCCGAACATCGCCAGCACCACGAAGAGCACCGGACGCCAGCGCTTCCAGACCGCCAGCACGAGCGGGCAGAAGACCAGCGACACCAGCAGGATCGCGTGGGTGTCACCGAACTTGCTCCACCACCAGCTCAACCCGGTCAGCGAGTCGGTACGCCGCGCGGCGAACCACTGCGGCACCGCGGTGTCCAGGGTGTCGAAGAACGTGCCCTTGGCGTGATAGCTGACGAACATGCCGAAGGCGTACAGGGCGCCGAACACGATCACCCAGCCGACCAGCAGCTCGGCGACGGCGGAGCGGGGGTGCTCCAGCACGTGCTCCTCGGCCGGCGCGGGGCTGATCTCCTCGCCCGCCTCCGGCTCCAGGCCCTCGGTCAGCGGCGGCACCGGCCGGCCCCGCTCGCGGCGCCACAGCCGGAAGGCGTACGCGGTGACGCCCAGCCACAGCGCGCCGAGCAGCCAGCCGGCGATCACGTCGGAGACGAAGTGCACGCCCAGCGCGATCCGGGTCAGCCCGATCAGCGCCACCAGCACCGCGCCGAGCGCGACGGCGGGCTTGCGCCAGCGGGGCGACATGGCCGGCAGGAACACCAGCAGCAGCGCCCCGTACGCGACGAAGGAGCCGAGCGCGTGCCCGCTGGGGAAGCTGTTGCCCGGCGCGTGGGTGATCGGCACGTCGACCACCGGCCGGAGCCGACCGACCAGCGCCTTCAGCGACGGGTCGAGGATCAGGCCACCGACCCCGGTGATGATCAGGTAGACCGCCAGCCGGGACTGCCGGCGGATCAGCAGGCCGACCACGGCGATGGTGACCAGCCAGATGAGCACCGGACGGCCACCGAGGTCGGTGACCGCCTGGAGCACGGTGACCAGGGCGTGGTGCGGCGCGACGAGACCGTTGAACCACTCGGCCGCCTCGTGGTCGGCGTGGTACAGGGGGCCCCACTTGAACCGGACGAGCATCAGCAGCACGCCGAACCCGGCGCCGGCGCCGACGACGGCCAGCAGCCCCGCGACGCTCCGCTCCGCGAAATGCCCCAGCGGCCGTCGCATCGTCTCCTTGACCGCGGTCACCCCGCACCTCCCTTGTCCTCTGCGAGGCGCGCAGTACCCGATTCGCGCACCGGATACACGCGGCCCGCGGCGCGTCCGGGTCAGAGCGAGGTCATTTCCCCCGTGTCGAGGACTTCCTCGCGTTCGGCCTCCGGCTCCCACAGGTCCGGCTGCGCCGGCTCCGCCACGCCGATCCGCATCGCCTCGAGCTGGGCGGCGAAGGCCAGCCCGCCGAAGAGCGCCATCCCGGTGAGGTTGGCCCAGAGCAGCAGGGCCATCATCCCGGTCAGCGCGCCGTAGGTCTGCCCGAAGCCGCCGCTGAGCTTGACGTACGCGGCCAGCAGCAGGCTGGCCAGCCACCACAGCACGGTGGCGATGCCGGCACCGAAGTAGAGCCAGGACAGGCCGGGCTGGTTGCGTCGGGGCGCGTGCCGGAAGAGCACCGCCACGGCGACCACGGTGAGCCCCAGGCTCAGCGGCCAGCGGACCACGTCCCAGGCGGCGTTGGCGAGGCCGCCCCACTCGTAGTGCCGCTGCACCGAGTCGCCCATCGCCCGGCCGCCGACCAGGATCAGGAAGCCGATCAGTGCCGGCACGCCGGCGGTCACCGCGAGGATCGCGGCCCGGACGTACTTGGCCAGCGCCGGACGGTCCCGCTCGACCCCGTAGATCCGGTTGGCGCCGCGCTCGATCTGGGCCATGGTCGTGGTGAGCGCGACGAGGCCGGTCAGCAGGCCGAGAGTCAGCGCCAGCTCGCCGGCGCGTTCGGTCCGCTCGCTGTCGCCGAGCAGGTCCTGCACGACCGACTCGCTCTGCCCGGGGGTGAGCGCGAGCACGGTGTCGGCGACGACCTTGCCCCCCTCGTCGGCGCCCAGGTCGGTGATCAGACCGGTGAGCGCGATCAGGAAGGGCACCACGGCCAGGCAGAACTGGAGCGCGAACGCTCGGGAGTGGCTGAACCCGTCGCCGTAGCGGAACCGGATGAAGGCGTCCCGCAGCAGGCGCCAGCCGCCGTGGCGGCGCAGGGTGTGCCAGGCGTCGTCGGCTGACAGCTCCTCCTGGGCCATCAGCCGGGTCTCCGGCACCATCCGGGTGCTACTCACGTCGGGCCTCCTCGACCAGGCGCTCACCGCGCTCGGCCGCCGCGTCGGCGTCCACCGACAGGTCGGGGTGCTGCGCGGGACGCGGCACGCAGAGCCAGAGCGACGCCGGTTTGATCTCGGCCTTGAGCGACCGGCCCGGCTCGATCAGGTCTCCGTCGAGCTGCCGGGGTTGGGCCCGGTTGCTGGTGATCTCGACCTTGCGGCCCCTGAGGACCTCCATCCGGGGCACGCTGCCCCGCCGGCGCATTAGGGCCCAGCCCATCGCCAGCCAGTGCCCGAGCGTGCGGGGGGTGAGCACGGCGACGTCGAGCCAGCCGTCGTCCGGCTCGGCGTCGGTGAGCAGCCGTACGCCGCCCTGGAGGCGGCCGACGTTGGCGACCAGCACGGAACGGGCCCGGCGGCGTAGCGGCGGCCGGTCGTCGATCCGGATGGAGACCCGCATCGGCCGGTCCCGCAGGTGCTTCGCGGCCCCCACGATGTACGCCGGCCAGCCGATCCGCGCCTTCGTGGTCTCGGAGGTGGAGTCGAGCATCTGGGCGTCGAAGCCCATCCCGGCCATCACGGCGAAGCACTGGTCGTCGACGACGCCGACGTCCAGCCGGCGGCGTCCGCGTTCGACGGCGATCTGCAGGCCGGCGGCCAGGTCGTTGGAGAGGCCCAGGTTGGCGGCGAGCAGGTTGCCGGTGCCCAGGGGCAGCACGGCGAGCGCGACGTCGGTGCCGGCCAGCGCGGTGACGCAGGCCATCACCGTGCCGTCGCCGCCGCAGGCGAAGACGACCTGGGCGCCCGCCCGCACGGCCTGCTCGGTCTGGCCGCGCCCCGGGTCCTCGACGGTGGTCTCGTACCAGGTCGGCGCCGGCCAGCCGGCGGCGGTGAGGGCGCCGTCCACGGTGCGGCGGAACTCGTCCAGATCGGCCACCTTGACCGGGTTGACCACCACGGCCGAGCGCAGCCCGGCGTCAGCTGCCGTCGGCTTGTCCTGTCCGCTGTCCACGGCGTCAGTGTGCAGCAACTCCGGTGGGGCGGCGACTCGGCCGACGGTGATGATGCGCGCACGGCGGAAAGGTTTCAGAATCGGTCACCGTGGCCGCTCGCGCCGGGTGGTGCGCTCGGCGGCCTCGGTCACAAGCGGTCGCGAGATCGTCGGCCGCTGGTGGTGCCGAGCCAGCCGGTCGCCCCTCGCCCCACTCCGCGGCGCTCGCCGGGTGGTACCGCTCGGCGTCCTCGGGCGTCAGGCCGCCGTCCGCAGTGCCGTCTCCACCCGCCGGCGCAGGTCGTCGAGGTCGACACCCGCCTCGGTGAGGACGAGCGCGGCCAGCCCCTGCCCCTCGCGGAGCAGGCCGAGCAGGATGTGCTCGGTGCCGATGTGGTGGTGCCGCAGCCGGATCGCCTCCCGCAGCGACAGCTCCAGCACCTTCTTGGACCTGGGTGAGAACGGACCGCCGGCGTACCGGCGGCGGCCCCAGCGGCGACGCGGGGCGGGCACCGCCTCGCGCAGCGCGTCGGGGCCGAAGGACTCCTCGATCCGGGCCACGATGGCGGCCAGGTCGATGCCGATCTCCCGCAGCGCGGCCGCGTCGGCGTCACCGAGCCCGACGCCACCGCGCGCCACGTGCCGCCGGACGGCGGCCCGCAGGTCGTCGGCCCGGACACCGAGGTCGGTGAGGACCCGCACGGCGAGGTTGCCGTCGTCGGCGAGGACGCCGAGCAGCAGGTGCTCGGTGCCGACCGGTCGCTGCCCCTCGGCCCGGGCCTCGTCGCGGGCGCGCCGCACGACGTCCCGGGCGCGGTCGGTGAACCGTTCGAACATCACGCCTCCCAGCTGCCTCGGACCGCCGGTCGCCCGGCGTGCTTCTTGTGGACCGCCTGCCGGCTGACCTCGAGCGCGTCGGCGATCTCCTGCCAGGACCAGCCCTGTCGACGGGCGTTGTCCACCTGGACCACCTCCAGCCGTTCGAGCAGCCGGCGCAGGGCGAGCACGGCCCGGAGCCCGACCTTGGGGTCGGTGCTGCCGGCGGCCGCCGCGAGTTCCGTTGCCTGACTCATGGTGTCAACTTACGTTGACGCCGCAACCCCGTCAACCGTGGTTGACAGGGTTCTTCGCCGGGCGCGCACCGACACGCGTCGGACACCCCGGCCGCGACCTGCGGCGGTGCTAACGTCCGCTGGTGTTCCGTCGCCGCTTTCTGGACCGACCCGTCGAGGCGACCCGCCGGCTGACCGTCGGCCACGCCACGCTGGAGATCGTCGCCGGCAGCGTCGTCGGGCACCGCTACCCGGAGAACTTCGACGTACTGCACGTCGACCCCGAGCTGCCGATCGCCGCGGTGGCCGACGGGATGGGCGCCGGCGAGGGCAGCCGGGTCGCCGGGCGCACCGCGATGGACACCCTGACCGAACGGCTCCGCGAGAGCTGGCCCACCGTCGGGCCGCGCGAGCTGCGCGCCGCGACGGCCGCGGCGCAGACCCGGGTACGCCAGGCCGGCGCCGGCCTGGCCGAGCTGACCGGCTGCACGATCACCGCCCTGGTCGCCGAGCCGGACGGCGAGCAGGCCTGGATCGTCCAGCTCGGCGACTCGCGGGCGTACCGGTTGCACGGCGGGCTCCTGGAGCTGCTCACCGTCGACCACACGATGGCCTGGCTGGGCGTGCTGCACGGCTGGTGGCCGGCGACGTCCCCGGAGGCGGCCCGCGCCCGCTACCAGCTCCTGCGCTACGTCGGCCACCCCGACCGGCCGGACCCGGACCTGCTCGCCGTCCCACTGCGCCCCGGCGACACCTGGCTGCTCTGCACCGACGGGGTGAGCGACCAGGTCGACTACCACCGCCTCCGCGACCTGCTGGCCGACCGGGACCCGGCGCGGGCGGCCCGCGCCCTGCTCGCCGCCACCCTGGCCGCGGGCGGCGACGACAACGCCACCGCCGTGCTCGTCCGGGTGCACCCGGCCATCCCCACCTCGCGCTGAGGGCAGCCCTCCCCCGCCGCCCGCCCTCCACCGCACCACCCGCACCGGTCCCGACCGTCGCGGTCCGGGCGTGACCGCGACCGCCATTGACGCTCTGACGTTTTGTGCAAGTGACGCAACGGCTGCACGACGTGCTCGCGGCCAAGCTGGAGCTGACGCTGCGCCTGCACCGGGAGAGCCGGCACGCCGCCGAACTGCTCGACACCAGCACCCGGCTCACCGGGGACCTCGCCGAGGCGTACACCCGGGAACTGACCGACGTGGTGGCCGGCGCGCTGGCCGACGCCGCCGGGCCGCGGGCCCGGGCCGTCGCCGACGTGCTGGTCGCGCTCACCCGCGGCCTGGAGGCCGACCTCACCGACCCCGACCTGCCCCGACGGCGGCTTCGCGACGGTGTCGCGCTGGTCGTCGCGGGCCTCGCCCCCCACCCTGGAGCCCCGTCATGACCACCGTCCTGATCACCGGCACCTCCTCCGGCATCGGCCGGGCCACCGTCCGCCGCCTGGCCCGCCGCCCCGACCTGACCGTCTACGCCACCGCTACCAGGGTGAACACCTTGTACCGGAACTTCGTCACGAAGGCCAAGTGGGCGTGAAGGACGAAGACGCAGTGCCTGGCAGTGCGGACGCTGCCGCTGTCTGTCATATGCCGATGCCAGACTGTCCGATGTGCAGCTTCGGTACAACTACCGCGTCTACCCGACGCCCGGCCAGCAGGCTTCGCTGGCGCGGGCGTTCGGGTGCGCGCGGGTGGTGTTCAACGACGGGCTGCGCGCACGCCAGGAAGCCCGCGAGGCGGGCGAGGCGTACCTGCCCGATGGTGAGCTGTCAAAGCGGGTCATCACCCAAGCGAAGCGGACGCCGGAACGGGCGTGGCTGGGCGAGGTGTCCGCAGTCGTGCTCCAGCAGGCCCTCGCGGACCTGAACAACGCGTACCGCAACTTCTTCACCTCGCTGTCCGGTAAGCGGAAGGGCCGCACTGTCGCGCCGCCGCGGTTCCGGTCTCGCAAGGACAACCGGCAGGCCATCCGGTTCACCAGAAATTCTCGATTCGCTGTGCTGGACAACGGCCGGCTCAGGTTGCCGAAGGTTGGGAACGTGCCGGTACGTTGGTCCCGGGCCTTGCCGGCTGAGCCGAGCTCAGTGACGGTGATCAAGGATGCGGGGGGTCGGTACTTCGCCTCGTTCGTGGTGCAAACGACTGAGGAGGAGACGCTGCCGCGGGTCGAGCCCGAGGTGGGCATCGACCTGGGGCTGACGCACTTCGCGGTCCTGTCCAACGGCAAGAAGATCACCGCGCCGAGGTTCCTGCGCCGGGCGGCGCGCAAGCTGCGCCGACTGCAGCAGGACCTGTCCCGCAAGCAGCGGGGCAGCACCAACCGCACCAAAGCCGTCGTCAAGGTCGCCAAGGCGCACGCCCGGGTGGCCGACAGCCGGCGGGACTGGCAGCACAAGCTCTCGACACGGATCATCCGCGACAACCAAGCGGTGTACGTCGAGGACCTGTGCGTGACCGGTCTGGGCCGTACCCGGTTGGCGAAGTCGGTGCACGACGCCGGCTGGGCATCGTTCACGGCGATGTTGGAGTACAAGGCCGCACGGTACGGTCGCACCTTCCGCCGCACCGGCCGGTTCGCGCCCACATCGCAGACATGCTCCACGTGCGGGCGGCTCGACGGACCCAAACCGCTGTCCGTCCGGTCGTGGACCTGCCCCTGCGGGGCGGCCCACGACCGGGACATCAACGCGGCGATCAACATCCTCGCCCAGGGACGCTGGGAGAGCCTAAACGCCTGTGGAGCGCAGGTAAGACCGGCACCCGTGCCGGCACCGCGCCGAGAAGCAGGAATCCACCCGGGCGCTGCGCGCTGTTCCGCGCGCAGCGTGGAGGGAATCTCTGCCCGTCAGGGCGGAGAGAACGTCAATACCACGCCAGCAAGTACGCGGTGGAGGCGATCTCCGACGCGCTGCGGCAGGAGGTCCGACCGTTCGGCGTCGACGTGACGATCGTCGAGCCGGGGCTGATCCGGACCGGCTTCGGCGCGGTCGCCAGCTCCTCCCTCGGCGCCGGCTCCGACCCGACCGGGCCGTATCGGACGATGGTCGCCGCCGTCGACGCGGTGATGGCGAAGTCGTACCGGAACCGGGCCCTGTCGGCCACGCCGGAAACGGTGGCCCGGGTGATCGAACGGGCGGTGACCGCCCGCCGGCCGCGCACCCGCTACCTGGTCACCGCCGCCGCCTGGGCCATGGTGCACACCCGGCGGCTCCTCGGCGCCCGGGTGTTCGACGCGGTGAACCGGCTCCAGTTCCGCTGACCGATCCCGCCCCGGGTGGGCACGGCCCCGACTACCGTGGGTAAGGAAATCGTGGTCGTGCCGTACGCGGCGCCGGGGAGGTGAGGCGGGATGGCCGCACCCACCCACGGGGCCGTCGTGGTCGGCGTCGGGTCGTCGGGGGAGGACCTCCAGGTGGTCCGGGAGGCCGCTGGCGAGGCCGCCGCCCACGACCGCCCGCTGCACCTGCTGCACGCCTTCAACTGGACGGCGGCGCTGGAGGCGCCGTCCGTGGCCGGGTCGCGCGCCGCGGCGGAGGACCTGCTCGAACGGGCCGGCCAGGTCGCCGGCGAGGTCGAGCCGGCGGTCCCGGTGAGCGGCGAGATCGTCGAGGGCTCCCCCGTCGACGCCCTGATCCGCGCCTCGGATTCGGCGTTCATGGTGGCACTCGGTGACGGCGGGATGGCCGACTGCCCGGACTGCGTACCGGCCGACGCGCCCGCCGTGCAACTCGCCGCCCGGGCCGGCTGCCCGGTGCTGGTCGGCCGGGCCGGGCCGGCACCGCAGGGACCGGTGCTGGTCGGAGTGGACGGCTCGTCGAGCTCCCAGGCTGCCCTGGGTTTCGCCTTCGACTGCGCCCGACGCCGGTGCGCCCGGCTGCTCGCCGTGCGGGTGGTCGAGCCCGACCGGCCGGACGACGGAGAAGAGGTGCTCACCGCGGCGGTGGCCCGGCACGCCCAGCGGTACCCGTCCGTGGCCGCGGAGTGCCACACCGTCCGCGGGGACCCCGGCGCCGTCCTGATCGAACAGTCCCGGTCCGCGCAGGTGGCGCTCGTCGGCGCGCGCGGGGACGAACCGTGGCGGGGCATGCTCGGCGAGGTCAGCCAGGCCCTGCTCTACCACTCACCGGCCCCGGTGATCGTCGTCCGTGGACTGGACCCCGCACCGCCGGTCGGGACATGACGCCCTCCGGTCCCGGGACCAACGACCCTGATCAGATCCCCGGGCCTGGGGCGAAGCTGGACGGGCCCGGGGGCGGATTCCCGCCTTCGGGTGGCAGAAGACCCCGAGCCGCGAGAGGCTAACGCAGCATGGACACCGCTCTCGACCTGCACAGCCCACTGGCCGAAGACGAGCTGCGCCGGATTGACGCCTACTGGCGGGCGGCGAACTACCTCACCGTCGGGCAGATCTACCTGCTCGACAACCCGCTGCTCCGCGAGCCACTGAAGCCGGAGCATGTCAAGCCCCGGCTGCTCGGCCACTGGGGCACCGGCCCCGGCCTCAACCTGATCTACGCGCACCTCAACCGGATCATCGTCAACCGCGACCTCAGCGTCATCTACATCACCGGCCCGGGGCACGGCGGGCCGGCCCTGGTGGCGAACACCTGGCTGGAGGGTACCTACAGCGAGCTCTACCACTCGGTCAGCCGGGACGAGGTGGGCATGCAGCGGCTGTTCCGCCAGTTCTCCTTCCCCGGCGGCATCCCCAGCCATGTGGCGCCGGAGGTGCCGGGTTCGATCCACGAGGGCGGAGAGCTCGGGTACGCGCTCAGCCACGCGTACGGCGCCGCGTTCGACAACCCGGACCTGCTGGTCGCCTGCGTGATCGGCGACGGTGAGGCGGAGACCGGCCCGCTGGCCGGAAGCTGGCTGTCCAACGTCTTCCTCAACCCGGCCCGCGACGGCGCGGTGCTGCCCATCCTGCACCTGAACGGCTACAAGATCGCAAGCCCGACGGTGCTGGAACGGATCCCCACCGAGGACCTGCTCGGTCTGATGCGCGGCTACGGATACGAGCCGTACATCGTCTCCGGCGACGACCCGACGCGGGTGCACCAGAGCCTCGCCGCCACGCTGGAGCGGGCGGTCGACGAGATCGCCGAGATCCAGCGCCGGGCCCGCTCAGGCGGTGATGTCGAGCGCCCCCGCTGGCCGATGATCATCCTCCGGACGCCGAAGGGCTGGACCGGCCCGCGGGAGGTCCACGGCAAGCAGGTCGAGGGGACCTTCCGCGCTCACCAGGTGCCCATCGACGGGGTGCGGAAGGATCCGGAGGCCCTGGCCGAGCTGGAGCGCTGGCTCCGCAGCTACCGGCCGGAGGAACTCTTCGACGCCACCGGCGCCCCGGTCGCCGAGCTGACCTCGCTGCCTCCGAGGGGGAACCGGCGGATGAGCGCCAACCCGGTCACCAACGGCGGCCAGGTGCTGCGCGACCTGGACCTGCCGGACTTCCGCGCCTACGCGGTCGACGTCAAGCAGCCGGGCGAGCCCATGGTCGGCTCCACCGGCGTGCTTGGCCAGTGGGTCCGCGACGTGATCACCGCCAACCCGCAGAACTTCCGCCTGTTCGGCCCCGACGAGGTCGCCTCCAACCGGCTGGGCGCCGTCTTCGAGGTCACCGACCGGGCGTTCGTCGGCAACACGGTCCCCGGCGACGACCACCTCTCCCCGGACGGCCGGGTGATGGAGGTGCTCTCCGAGCACCTCTGCCAGGGCTGGCTGGAGGGCTACCTGCTCACAGGCCGGCACGGCATCTTCACCAGCTACGAGGCCTTCATCCACATCGTCGACTCGATGGTCAACCAGCACGCCAAGTGGCTGAAGGTGACCCGCGGCATCCAGTGGCGGCAGCCCCTGGCCTCGCTCAACTACCTGCTCTCCAGCCACGTGTGGCAGCAGGACCACAACGGCTTCTCGCACCAGGACCCGGGCTTCATCGACCACGTGGTCAACAAGAAGGCCGAGGTGGTCCGGGTCTACCTGCCGCCGGACGCCAACACCCTGCTCTCCACCATGGACCACTGCCTGCGCAGCCGGCACTACATCAACGTCGTGGTGGCCGGCAAGCAGCCGGCGCCGAACTGGCTGAGCATGGACGAGGCCGTCCAGCACGCCAGGCGGGGCCTGGGCATCTGGGACTGGGCCAGCACCGACCAGGGCACCGAGCCGGACGTGGTGCTCGCCTGCGCCGGCGATGTGCCGACCCTGGAGACCCTGGCCGCGGCCGGCCTGCTCCGCCAGCACCTGCCCGAGCTGAAGGTGCGGGTGGTCAACGTGGTCGACCTGATGCGCCTCCAACCGCCCTCGGAGCACCCGCACGGCCTGCCGGACAGCGAGTTCGACACCATCTTCACCCGCGACCGGCAGATCATCTTCGCGTACCATGGCTATCCGTGGCTGATCCACCGGCTCACCTACCGCCGCACCAACCACGACAACCTGCACGTACGCGGCTACAAGGAGGAGGGCACCACCACCACGCCGTTCGACCTGGTGATGCTCAACGACCTGGACCGCTTCCACCTCGTCATCGACGTCATCGACCGGGTGCCCGGGCTCGCCTCGCGCGCCGCCCACCTCCGCCAGAAGATGGTCGACGCCCGGCAGGCCTGCCGCGACTACACCCGCCGGTACGGCGAGGACGCCCCCCTGGTCGCCGAGTGGCGTTGGATCCGCGAGACCGAACCCGGCCTGCGGAGCGGGCAGTGAGCGGGCTCGCGGGCGAACCGGGGGCAGCCCGGTGAGCGGGGACGAGATCCTGGTCGGCTACGACGGCTCCGCCGACGCCACAGTCGCCCTGGACTGGGCCCTGGACGAGGCGGGCCGCTCCGGCCGGCCGATCCGCCTGGCGTACGTCTTCGAATGGCTGACGGTGGCCGGTTGGATCGGTCCCGGGCTGGCGCCCGGCGTCTGGCCGGACGAGCACGCCCGGCGGCAGGTCGAGGAACTGGTCCGAAAGGCGGCGGCGGACGCCGCCGCCGAGCGGCCCGGGCTCACCGTGCACGCCGAGGTCTACGACGGCCCACCCGCCCTGGTGTTGCAGGAACGGTCCGCCGAGGCCGGGATGCTGGTCCTCGGCAGCCGCGGGCGCGGCGGATTCGGCGGCCTGCTGGCCGGCTCCACCGCGGTGTCCGTCACCGCCCACGCGCACTGCCCGGTGGTGGTGGTCCGGGACGGCCACACCGCCACCTCCGGGCCGGTGGTGGTCGGCGTGGACGGCTCGGAGTCCTCGCTCCGGGCGCTCGGCTTCGCCGTCGAGCGGGCGGCGCAGCGGGACGTGCCGCTGCGGGTGATCCGGGTGTGGGAGCCGCCCGACGAGCGGTGGGTGCCGCCGGGCTTCGACCCGGAGGAGGCGACCGCCACCGAGCGGGCGGCGGCCGAGGAGGAGCTGGCCCGGTGGCGGGAGAGCTTCCCGGACGTCGAGGTCGACCTGCGGGTGTCGCCCGGCAACCCGGCCGGCCTGCTGGTCGACGCGAGCGGCGAGGCGCAGCTCGTGGTGGTGGGCAGCCGCGGTCGGGGCGGGCTGCGCGGGATGCTGCTCGGCTCGGTGAGCCAGCAGCTGCTGCATCACGCGCACTGCCCGGTCGCGGTGGTCCGGGAACGCTGAACACGCCGCCAGCAGCCCGGCCCACCGCTCGCCGGGCTCGCGGGAACAAGTCGACCAGCTGGGAGGGGTCGAAGGGCCCGGTGGCGGGGGACCTGCGCACCGTGCGACCGGCCGCCCCGCACCCGAGGATGGAACCGGAACCCCGCCCCCTGCCCGGGGGCCGGGAGAGACGGAAAGGTCGTGACGATGAGCCACCAGACGCCGGCCACGAACCGCCCGCTGACCACCGCCCTCGCGGAGGCCGCCGGGACGGCGAGCCACGCGCCCTCGGTGCACAACACCCAGCCGTGGCGCTGGAAGGTCCTCCCCGACGCGCTGGAGCTGCGGATGGTCCGGGACCGCCAGCTCACCGCCACCGACCCGGAGGGCCGACTGCTGACGATCAGCTGTGGCACCGCGCTGCACCACGCCCGGGTGGCGCTCGCCGCCGAGGGCTGGACGCCGGTGGTGGAGCGGCTGCCCGACCCCGCCCAGCCGGACCTGATGGCCCGGCTGACCGGGTTCGGGCACACCGGGGCGGACCCGGACGCGATGCACCTGGTGCAGTGCATGCAGGTCCGGCACACCGACCGGCGACCGGTCAGCGAGGAACCGGTGCCGACGACAGCCCTCGGCGAGATCGACCGGGCGGCCACCCGGGAGGGCGTCAACCTGCAACTGCTCGACGACGGGCAGAAGCTCCAGTTGGCCACCGCGGCGCAGCACGCCGCCGAGGTCGAGGCGGAGGAACCGCAGCTGCGCGAGGAGCTGGCGTACTGGACCAGCCGGGCCGGCACCGGCACGGGGCTGCCGCCCGAGGTGCTGCCCGAGCAGGCGCCGCAGACCACCGTCCCGGCCCGCGACTTCGGGCGCCCCGGCAGCCTGCCGGTCGGCCCGGGGCACGACCGCGCCGCCGTCTACGGGATCCTCTGGGGCACCGAGGACGAGCCGGACAGCTGGCTGCGGGCCGGCGAGACGCTCTCCGCCGCCTGGCTGACCGCCACCCGGCTCGGGGTCTCGCTGGTGCCGCTGAGCGGGGTGGTCGAGGTGGAGGGCACCCGGCAGGTGCTGCGCCAGACGCTGTCCGGTCTCGGCTTCCCGTACCTCGCGCTGCGGCTGGGGATCGCGGACCCGACGCACGCCGGGCCCCCGCACACCCCGCGGCTCGACGCCGCGCTGACCGTCGACACCTCGGCGGTACGCGACCAGCTCTCGTAACACGGCTCGTCCCGTACGGTCACCGGGCGATAGCATCGCCCGATGGCCAGCGCACCGAACCCCCGGCCCGAGCACGTGACCCCGTCGCTGGGCCTGAGCCCGCTGTCCCGGGTCCGCCTGGACGAGCTGCTCCAGGAGATGCTGGACCGGGTCGGTGACGTGGTGGCCAGCCGGGAGCGGCTGCGCGCCCTGCTCGACGCGGTGGTCGGCATCGGCTCCGACCTCGACCTGCGCAGCACCCTCCAGCGGATCGTGCAGTCGGCGTGCGAGCTGGTCGGGGCCCGGTACGGAGCGCTCGGTGTGATCGGCCCGGACCGGCTGCTGCACGACTTCATCATCCACGGGATCGACGACGAGCTGCACGCCAAGATCGGCGAGCTGCCGCACGGTCGGGGCGTGCTCGGCCTGCTCATCGACGACCCCCGGCCGCTGCGCATGCCGGACATCACCCAGCACCCCAAGTCGTACGGGTTCCCGCAGCACCACCCGCCGATGCACAGCTTCCTCGGCGTGCCGGTCCGCATCCGCGACCACGTCTTCGGCAACCTCTACCTGGCCGAGAAGCAGGGCGCGGCCGAGTTCACCGAGGACGACGAGGAGATCGTGGTGGCGCTCGCCGCCGCGGCCGGCGTGGCGATCGAGAACGCCCGCCTCTACGCGCTGGCGCACCGGCGGGAACGCTGGCTGGCCGCCACCGCCGAGATCACCTCGGTGCTGCTCGGGGAGGTCCGGCGGACCGACGCGCTGACCCTGGTGGCCCGCCGCGCCCGCGAGGTCGCCGAGGCGGAGCTGGCGCTGGTGCTGCTCTACGACGAGGACGAGGGCCAGTTCACCGTCGAGGTGGTCGACGGGGCCGACGACGGGGCCCGGGAGCTGGTCGGCGCGGTGCTGCCCGCCGCCGAGACCAGCTTCGCCGGCTCGGTCACCGAGCGCCGCCACCAGCTGCTGGACGATCTCGCCGGCGCCGCGCCCTGGCCGGCGCCGGTGGTCGCCGGTCCGGCGGTGGTCTCCCCGCTCGCCGCGGCGGACGTCCTGCACGGTGTGCTGGTGATCGCGCACCGGCCGGACAGCGGCCGGGCCGCCGAGGACGACGTCGCGCTGCTGGGCAGCTTCGCGGGCCAGGCGGCGCTGGCCATGGAGCGGGCCCGGGGCCAGGAGGAACGGGAGCTGCTGGTGGTCCTGGAGGACCGCGAGCGGATCGCCCGGGACCTGCACGACGTGGTGATCCAGCGGCTCTTCGCCACCGGGCTGCAGTTGCAGAGCGCCGCCCCGATGAACGTCCGCCCGGAGGTGGCCAAGCGGATCAACGCGGCCGTCGACGACCTGGACGCCACCATCCGGGACATCCGCCGCACCATCTTCGAGCTGCGCACCCCGATGAGCGCGGCCCTGCGCACCGAGATCCGCGACGCGATCGAGGTGGCCGCCGAGTCCCTCGGCTACCGGCCGGCGCTGGAGCTGACCGGCCCCATCGACAGCGCCGTCCCGGACGCGCTGCGCCCCGAACTCACCGCCGTGCTCCGCGAGGCGCTGTCCAACGCGGTACGCCACGCGCACGCCGAGTGGGTGACGGTGGCGGTCAAGGCCGACGCCGGCTGGGTGAGCGTGACGGTCACCGACGACGGCGTCGGCTGCGACCCGGAGGCGGCCCGCAGCGGCCTGGTGAACCTCCGCGAGCGGGCCGACCGCCTCGGCGGCGACTTCCAGCTCAGCCGGGTGATCCCGCACGGCACCGAGGTGCGCTGGAGCGTCCCGCTGCGCGACTGATCCGGGTGTCCGGGCGGGGCCGGGCCGGGGTCAGTGGGTCTTGCCGAGCAGCCGGGTGGCGAGCACCGCGGCCTGGGTACGTCGTTCCAGGCCGAGCTTGGCCAGCACGCTGGAGACGTAGTTCTTCACGGTCTTCTCCGCCAGGAACATCTTGCCGGCGATCTCCCGGTTGGTGAGCCCCTCCGCCACGTACTCCAGGATCCGCCGCTCCTGCTCGGTGAGGGACTTCAGCTCGCGCGGCTGCTCGACGCCGTTGCGGATCCGCTCCAGCACCCGGGTGGTGATCGCCGGGTCGAGCAGCGACTGCCCGGCCGCCACCCGGCGCACCGCGTCCACCAGGTCGGTGCCGCGGATCTGCTTGAGCACGTACCCGGCGGCGCCCGCCATGATCGCCGCGAAGAGCGCCTCGTCGTCCTCGTACGAGGTGAGGATCAATCCCTTGATCGAGGAGTCCACGGCCCGGACGTCCCGGCACACGTCGATGCCGTTGCCGTCGGGCAGCCGGGCGTCGAGGATCGCCACGTCGGGACGGAGCGCGGGGATGCGGCGGGCCGCCTCCTGGGCGGAGCCGGACTCACCGACCACCTCGATGTCGCCGCTGCTCTGGAGCAGATCGGCAAGGCCACGACGGACGACCTCATGGTCGTCGAGCAGGAACACCCGGATCATCCCTCGTTTCTACCCGGTCGCCGCCGACTTCCGCACGGGCCGAAGGTCCCTACCGTGCCGCCCCGCCGCCGGGCGGTCGGCCCCACCAGGGGGGACCTCCGGCCCTGCCCGGGCCGGCCCGGTCTGCCGCACCGTGGGGATGGAACACCCGGAGGGCGGCACGACCTGCCACGGAAGGAGCAAGACCATGAACACCGGCTTCACCGTCGAGCAGCTCAGGGCCGCCGTCTCCGACGCCGTCCGGGCGCCGTCACTGCACAACACCCAGCCGTGGCGGTTCCGGCTGCGGGACGGCGGGATCGAGCTTTCCGTCGACCCGCTGCGCCGGCTGCCCGCCACCGACCCGACCGGCTGGGGCGCCCGGATCGCCTGCGGGGCGGCCCTGTTCAACCTGCGGCTGGCCCTCGCGGTGGCCGGCACGCCGGCCACGGTCCGGCTGCGCCCGTACCCGGCGGAGCCGGACGTGGTGGCCCGGCTGGTCCCCGACCTGCCGCGCCGCCCCACCCCGACGGAGCAGAGCCTGCACGGGGCCATCCGCCGCCGGTTCAGCAACCGCGCGCCGTTCTGGCCCGACCCGGTCCCCGCCGACGCCCGCTGGCGGCTCGGCGAGGCGGCCCGGGCCGAACAGTGCTGGCTGGAGCTGGTCATCGGCACCAGCGCGGTCAACGCGTTCGCCGAGATCGCCCGCAGCGCCCACCGGGTGCTCGAACGCGACCCCGCGTACGTGGCCGAGCGGCGCGCGTGGATCCGCTCGGAGCCCTCCCCGGACGGGGTGCCGGCCGCCGCCGGCGGTCCGCGGAGCGAACCGCAGGACCTGCTGCCGCAGCGCGGCTTCGGCGGGCGCAACCGCGCGCCGGGGCGGGACTTCGAACCGGAGCCCCTGGTCGCCGTGCTCGGATCGGCGGGGAACACCGCCACCGACCAGGTCGTCGCCGGCCAGGCCCTGCAGCGGGTGCTGCTCACCGCCACCGACTCCGGGCTGAGCGTGTCGATGCTCTCCCAGCCGATCGAGGTGCCGGGGGCGCGGGAGGCGCTGCGGCTGTCCCTCGGCCGGTTCGGCATGCCGCAGATGGTGACGCGGATCGGGTACGGGCAGCCCGCCGCCGCCACCCCGCGCCGCTCCGTGGACGAGGTGCTCGACCTGCCGGTGGTGCCGGCCTGACCCGGACCGCGACGGCCCCGCTCCGGCCGCCGCCGGCGGGAGCCCGGGTGCGGGGACCGGTCAGGCCGGCATGACACCGCCCGACACGGCGGCCAGCAGCGCGGCCTCCCGCTCCGGGGCCAGGCCCACCGCCGCCCGCGCCGGTCGGCCCGCGCGCGGCGGGACCCGCTCCACCTCCCGCAGCCAGCGCCAGGTGTCGGCGACCGTCTCGGCCACCGGACGGCAGACCAGCCCCGCCGCGTACGCCCGGGTCACGTCGCGCTCCTGCAGCCAGCGGTACTCATGGCCGAGCGGGATCCAGACCGGCAGGTCGTTCCAGGGCACCACGCCGGCGGCGAGGATCGGCTCCGGGTCCGTCCAGCGCAGCACCGCGCCCGAGCCGGTGACCGCCACGGCCGCGTCGAGCAGCTCACCCATCGTCGCGTGCCCGGTGCGACCCACCACGTTGTACGCCCCGCCGACGCCCTCCGCGCCCCGGTCCAGCAGCCACCTGGCCAGGTCACGCACGTCCACGTACTGCAGCGGCAGGTCGCGCGGCCCAGGCGCCAGCACCTCGCCGCCCCGGGCGACGCGCCCCAGCCACCAGGGCAGCCGCCCGATGTCCTCCCCCGGCCCGAGGATCAGCCCGGCCCGGGCCAGCAACGCCCGATCACCGAAGACCTCCACCGCCGCCCGCTCACCGCCGGCCTTCAGTTGCGCGTAGTCGCCGTCGACCGCGTCGGCGGCCGCCTCGACCGTCGGCGCGTCCTCGTCCGAGCCCGGTTCGACGGGTTCGGCGTAGACGGAACCGCTGGACACGTAGACGTAGTGCGGCACCGAATCCACCAGCGCCCGCGCCGCGTCCCGTACCGCCCGGGGCGCACCATCCCAGGTGTCCACCACCAGGTCCCACTCGCCACCAACCAGCGCCGCCAGCCCGCCCGGCGCGGTCCGGTCACCCCGCAACCGGTGTACGCCCGCCGGCGCGTCGCCGTGCAGCCCCCGGTTGAACACCGTCACCGACCAGCCGCGGCGTACCGCCTCGGCCACGGTGGCCCCACCCACGAATCCCGTTCCGCCCAGCACCAGCAGTCTCATGCGTCCAGCCTGCCGGTGGCCACGGTCAACGGGGAGGGGTGTTCACGTTGAGCGGATCTGCCCTGGGCAGAAGGGAGCCGGTCCGGGGGATGTCGCCGGGCACGGGGCCTCCCGATGGCGACATCGGCTCCGTGTCGCCGATGTGGCGGTGTCCGTTGGGCGTGGATACCGCCGGATCGGGGATATGGTCCGGGCTGTCCGGTCCCGGCCGGCTGGCGGCTGCCCGGGTGCGCCGGATGTCCGTTCCGGGTGTGACCGGCGGCATCCTGAGGCCGGAATCGTGGCGGGGCCCGGGTCGTTATATCTCGCGTACGACCGAGTACCTGGCCCGCTCGACCGGGTCGGACGGGCCCCGGAATGATAGCGGGCCGGTGGTCGTTACAGATGGTCCCGGCGCCGTGACGAGGCCCCCGCCCCGCGGCTGGCACCGGGCAGAGACTTTCCCCCTTGCACTCTTTTTGAGCGCCTGACGGTGCTTGCGCACCTCCCGGCCCCCACCGGGTGTGCGCCAACCCCCCAAGGAGCTTTGTCATGAACACGATGCTGCGTAAGAGCGTTCTCGGTATTGCTGGTCTGGCTTTCACCGGTGGTGTGTTCGCCGGTCCGATCGCCGCGCACGCCGACACCGGCCCCGTCACCGCCAAGCCCGCCGCCGTGGCGGTGCAGGCCGACAAGCCGGACAGCTCGAAGCTGATTCCGCATGGTGTGCAGGGCGCCCAGTCGCACATTGACCTGAACGACGAGCAGACCGCCAACGCGAAGGCGATCATCGCGGCGACGAAGAAGGCCGGTCTGCCGGAGCGGGCCGCCGTCATCTCGATCGCCACCTCGCTGCAGGAGTCGAAGCTGGAGAACCTGGGTCACCTGGGTGACCGCAACGACCACGACTCGCTG
>NZ_JBHSBP010000017.1:0-2203 GCF_042650725.1 Micromonospora sp. GCM10011541 | reverse complement strand
CGCCGGAGCCGCCGGGCCACGGGCAGGGCGCGCTCTTCGACGCGCCGTCCGGTCCGCCGGGCCCGGGCATCGAGGCGCTGGCCCGGGTGTACGCCGACCAGCTCGCCCGGATCGCGGCGACCGAGCACCCCGGCCGGTTCCGCCTGCTGGTGGCGGCCGAGTCGGCGGGCGTGCTGATCGCCACGGAGATGGGGGCGGCCGGGCTGCCGTGGCGGGCCGAGGTGCACGACGCGCTCCTCGCCGAGCTGCTCGGCGAGGCCTCCCCGGTGGGCGGGCCGCCGCGCCGGCTGGCCGACCTGACCGCCCGGATCGCCGCGGCGTTCGGCGTACGCCAGCTGCACGCGGACTCCCCGGCGGAGCTGTTGAAGGCGTTCGCCCGGGTCGGCGTGGAGCTGCCGAACACCCGGGCCTGGGTGCTGCGCGGGGTGGAGCATCCGGCGGTGCCGCTGGTCCTGGAATACAAGGAGCTCTACCGGATCTGGACGGCGCACGGCTGGGCGTGGCGGGACGCCTGGGTCTCCGGCGGCCGCTTCCACGCGGAGTACGTGCCCGGCGGGGTGGTCTCCGGCCGGTGGGCCACCCGGGGCGGCGGGGCGCTGCAGATCCCGAAGGTGATCCGGCGGGCGGTGGTGGCCGATCCCGGCTGGACCTTCGTGGTGGCCGACGCCGGCCAGTTGGAGCCGCGGGTGCTGGCCGCGGTCTCCGGGGACGCCCGGCTCGCGGTGGCGGGCGGGGCCGGCGACCTCTACGCCGCGCTCGCCCGGGACGCTTTCGCCGGTGACCGGGCCCGGGCCAAGGTGGCCCTGCTCGGCGCGATGTACGGGCAGACCGGCGGCTCGGCGGTGCCCGCCCTGGCGGTGCTCAAGCGGAACTACCCGACGGCCTTCGGCTACGTGGAGGCGGCGGCGCGGACCGGCGAGGCCGGTGGCCTGGTCCGCTCCTGGCTCGGGCGCACCTGCCCGCCGGGCTCGCTCGGTTTCGCCGACGGCGACGAGGCGGCCCCGGACGCCGGCGCGGACCCGCAGGGGCCCCGGGCCCGCGCCGCCCGCTCCCGGGGCCGGTTCACCCGCAACTTCGTCATCCAGGCGACGGCCGCCGAGTGGGCCTCCACGCTGCTGGCCACGTTGCGGACGGCCCTCGCGGGCACCGAGGCCGAGCTGGTCTTCTTCCAGCACGACGAGGTGATCGTGCACTGCCCAACCGGGCAGGCCGACGCGGTGGCGGAGGCGGTCACCGCCGCGGGCGCGCGGGCGGCGGCGCTGCTCTTCGGCGACACCCCGGTGCGGTTCCCGCTGGACCTGTCCGTCGTCGACTGCTACGCCGATGCGGCATAGTCGGCAATTTTCCCTTTTGCCCCGCTACCCCGCGCCGGGCGCACTCGTTGGGCCCGTTGTGCGTACGACGGGACGGACCGGGCGCAGGTGAACCGGTGCCGTCCCCACGGTCGAGGGGGCGCAGCTGAACCGGATCGCAGGAATGATCATCGCGGCAGGCGGTGGACGTCGCATCGGCGGACCCGAGGCGCTGCTGCACCAGGGGGAGAAACCCCTGGTGAGCCGGATGATCGACACGATGGTCGAGGCCGGCTGCGAGCAGATCGTGGTCGTACTCGGCGCGGCGGCCGACCAGGTCCGCCAGACGACCGACCTGACCGGGGCCACCGTGGTGGTCAACCGGGCGTGGGGGACCGGGGTCGGTTCCTCGATCCGCGCCGGCCTGGCCGCCCTGACCGACGACGGGATCGAGGCGGTCGTCGTGGTGCCGGTCGACATGCCGGGGCTGACCGCCGGAGCGGTCCGGCGGGTCGCCGCGCTGCCGTACCCCGACGTGCTGGTCTGCGCGACCTACGACGGGCTGCGCGGCTACCCGATGCTCTTCGGCCGCCGGCACTGGGCCGGCATCGCCACCCTGGCCAGCGCCGACGTCGGCGCCCGGCCCTACCTGCTGGCGCACAAGGACCAGATCGTCGACATCGGGTGCGACTCGATCGCCGACGGCAGCCGGATCGACAGCCCCGAACTGATGGCGCTGTACGGGCTCAGCGTGCCCGAGCAGCGGGTGGGCGTCTGACCGCCCGCCGCGCCGGCCGGGCTTCCACGCCCCGACTCAGGCCAGGTCGAACAGGGCCGCCGCGTTGCCCCAGCAGACCGCCCGCAGCCAGTCGTCGCCGAGACCCAGTTCGGCCAGCCCGGTGAGCTGCTCG
>NZ_JBHSBP010000016.1:0-25220 GCF_042650725.1 Micromonospora sp. GCM10011541 | reverse complement strand
AGCCCGAGCCGCAACGACAAGCCGCTTAACTCCCGCTGGCCTCAATCCCTTGACACGTTCCGTTGCGGCCGCCCTCTACTCGGCAAACGCAATATATCGACGAACGACGGCGGCTGAGCCACTGCACTGTCTGCCGTGCTCGGAAAGTGCTCGGTGAGTCATGGGTACATATGGGCAGCCGTGACCACGGCCGGGCAGTCATGGACATGCCCGCGTCTGGTGCCGACCGGTGTGCTCCATGTGTGCTCCATCGGTCGGAGCACGGGACGGCTGGCATACGTGAGCACCGGCGGGCACTCCTGGGTACTCGGGGGCACCCGCTGGCAGGTAGGCTGGGCCCTCGCGCCCTCGTAGCTCAGGGGATAGAGCATCGGCTTCCTAATCCGTGCGCCGGCGCCTGAGTGACAGCTTTCGCGCCGAAGCCGTGAAGCGCTAAATCCAGCGCGAGCCCGTAGGCGTCCAGGGCAGCGACGGCCGGGGGCGTACGTCGGGATGCCGTACCACTGCAAGCGGACAGCTCCCCCTCGTCTATCCACATCGCACGATCGAGTCCTTCAATCGAACCCGGCCGCAGCTACACGCGAACCCGGCCGCAGCTACACCGACGGAGACGGACAGGCCGGGACGTAGGACAGCCTCGTCGTACGAGCACCATTCGAGCACCATTCCGTCCATCGGCACGGAACGACAAGAGGTGCCTGCCCCCTTTTGTCAGGTTAGACGCCTCTTGACCTTGTGCGCCGGAAGAGACCCGAACCCCTAGCCTTCTGATCCGTAGTCAGATGGCGACAACCACCTTGCCCGTGGCGTGACCGCCCTCGATGTGCCGGATGGCCTCGGGCACCTCGGCGAGCGAAAAGGTCCGGTCGACCACCGGACGGACGAGCCCGGCCTCGATGAACTCCGTCAGCGCCGCCAGGTTCGCCGTGCTCTCCTTGGCCACCAGCGGCACCAGCCGCGGACCGACGACGGGTGACAGCGCCAGTGCCCGCAACTGCCGGTCGAAGCCCTGCAGCCACTTCCCGTCGCTCGCCTCCCCGCCGACCAGGACGAGCGTCCCCTTCGGCGTGAGCACCCGCCGCAGCCGGGACAGCGGCCGGTTGCCGGCGGTGTCGACGACCACGTCGTACCGCTGGTCGGGCAGGTCGGTGCGGGTGTAGTCGACCACCTCGGCCGCGCCGAGGGAGCGGACCAGGTCGAGCTTGCCGGGCCCGCAAACCCCGGTGACGTGCGCGCCGGCCGCGCGGGCGAGCTGGACGGCGTACGAGCCGACGCCGCCACCGGCGCCGATGACCAGGACCCGCTGGCTGGGGCGTACCCGGGCGGCGTCGCGGACGGCGGTGAGCGCGGTCTGCCCGGAGACGGGGACGGCCGCGGCCTCGGCGTAGGTGAGGTTGGCGGGTTTCGGGGCGAGCCGGTCGGCGGGGGCGAGGGCGTACTCGGCGAAGCTGCCGGCGCCGGTGCCGTAGACCGCGTCGCCGGCGGCGAACCCGGTGACGCCGGGGCCGACGGCGGTGACGAGGCCGGCCAGGTCCAGGCCGGGGACCCGGTTGCGGGGGCGGCGCAGCCCGAAGCCGAGGCGTACCGCGTAGGGCAGGCCGGTCATCAGGTGCCAGACTCCGGGGTCGACGCCGGCGGCACGGACCTTCACGAGCACCTGGCCGGGGCCGGCGGTCGGCCGGTCGACGTCGGCGAGGCGGAGCAAATCGGCCGGGCCGTACTGGTGCTGGACGATGGCCTTCACGATTCCTCCTGCGGGTACTGGAACACGTCGGTGAGGGGCACGCCGAAGACGGCGGCGATCTGGAAGGCCATCTCCAGCGAGGGCGAGTAGCGGCCCTGCTCGATGGCGATGACGGTCTGCCGGGTCACGCCGATCCGGCGGGCCAGCTCGGCCTGGGTCATCTCGTCGTGGGCGAAGCGCAGCGCCCGGATGGTGTTGGTGATCCGGGTCGGCCTCACCACGACTGGAAGCCCCGCCGGTAGGCGACGATCTTCGCGACCGAGCCGACCACCGCCGACAGCACGAAGCACAGGTAGATGACGTTGGCGATCCAGAACTGGTCCCAGTCGGCGAGCGCCATGGCCAGGGCGGCGACCCCGCCGACGATCACGAAGGACTGGCCGATGTATTCGCCGAGCCGGTGGATCTCCCGGTCCCGCTGGTCCTTCTCGTTCGCCCCCTCGGGCGAGACGATCGACACCACGATGTTCAGCACGATCGACGTGACGATCGCCGCGGCCACCGTCGCCAGCAGCGGGCCCGCGTAGGAGACCTCCGCGAGCGGGTCGCCGTCCGCGCGGCCGAGGACCACCATCGCGTACGCGGCATAGCCGGCGACCGCCACCAGCGCCATGATCCAGGCGCGTTTCTCTTCGAAGGCCACCGAGCTCTCCCCAGGTAAAGAATCTTTGACACCATGAGTGTCAAGCACGGCCGACACGATGTCAAGGATTCTTTACTTCCTTTGAGAACGTCGGGCCGGGCTGCTCTGATGAGTGACCATGGGGGAGTCCGAGGCACGCCGTACCGTCGAGGCGGTCTGGCGGATGGAGTCCGGCCGGGTGATCGCCGGCCTGGCCGCGCTGGTCCGCGACGTCGGCCAGGCCGAGGAGTTGGCCCAGGACGCCCTCGTCGCCGCGCTGGAAACGTGGCCGCGCGACGGCGTACCGGCCAACCCGGGCGCCTGGCTGATGACCGTCGGCAAGCGCCGGGCCGTCGACGCGCTGCGCCGCCGGCAGACCGAGGACCGCAAGGTCGCCGAACTCGGCCGCGACCTCGGCGAGGAGTTCACGCCCGACTTCGACGCCGCCGTCGAGGAACGCATCGAGGACGACCTGCTCCGGCTGATCTTCGTCGCCTGCCACCCGGTCCTCTCGCCGATCGCCCGGGCCGCGCTCACCCTCCGGCTGGTCGGCGGCCTCACCACCGCCGAGATCGCCCGCGCCTTCCTCACCACCGAGACCACCGTCGGTCAGCGGATCACCCGCGCCAAGCAGACCCTCGCCGCCGCCCGAGTGCCGTTCGAGGTCCCCGACTCCGCCGAACGCGCCGAACGGATCGACTCCGTGCTGGAGGTCATCTACCTGATCTTCAACGAGGGCTACTCGGCCACCGCCGGCGACGACTGGATGCGCCCGGCGCTCACCGAGGAGGGTCTGCGCCTGGCGCGCATCCTGCAGGGGCTGATGCCCGACGAGCCCGAGGTGCACGGCCTGGCCGCGCTGCTGGAGATCCAGGCCTCCCGCACCGCCGCCCGCACGGGCCCCGACGGGGAACCCGTCCTCCTCAACGACCAGGACCGCAGCCGCTGGGACCAGCTCCTCATCCGCCGCGGGCTCGCCGGCCTCGACCGGGCACGGGCGCTCGGCGGCACCCCCGGCCCGTACGCCCTCCAGGCCGAGATCGCCGCCTGTCACGCGCGGGCGCGTACCCCCGACCAGACCGACTGGGCGCGGATCGCCGCGCTCTACGCGGACCTGGCCCGGGTCGTGCCCTCGCCCGTGGTGGAACTCAACCGCGCCGTCGCCGTCTCCTTCGCCGACGGACCCGCCGCCGCCCTGGAACTTGCCCGCGCGCTGGCCGACGAGCCGGCGCTCGCCAACTACCACCTGCTGCCCAGCGTGCTCGGCGACCTGCTCGCCAAGCTCGGCCGCCACGACGAAGCCCGGGTGGAATTTGAGCGCGCCGCTTCCCTCACGGGCAACGCCCGGGAACGGGCGCTGCTGCTCGACCGGGCCTCCGCCTGCGACCGCCAGAAAAAACCTGAGAGGTGATGTCGGATCCCGGCCGACCCGATCGACGCGTCAGTGAGAGCCGATGACGAGGAGATCGAGATGACCAGTACGACGATGTCGCGGGCCGGGGTGACCGACAGGGTGTCCACCCGGGCCCTGCTCGCCGCCGGGATCGCCACCGGGCCGTTCTTCGGGGTGGTGGCGACGGCGCAGGTGCTCACGCGGGACGGGTTCGACCTGAGCAGGCACCCGCTCAGCCTGCTCGCCCTCGGGGAGCACGGCTGGATCCAGACCGCCAACTTCGTACTCACCGGGTTGCTGGCGCTCGCCGGCGCCGCCGGGTTGCGACGGGCGATGCGGGGGACGGCGGCCGGGACGTGGGGCCCGGCGCTGGTGGCGGTCTTCGGCGTCGGCCTGATCGTCGCCGGGGCGATGCCCTCCGACCCCAGCATGGGCTGGCCCGCCGGCGCACCCGAAGGCTCACCCGACTCGCTGAGCTGGCACGCCATCGGTCACGGCGTCGGGGCGATGCTGGCCTTCGGGTCGCTCACCATCGCCTGCCTGGTCTTCGCCCGCCGGTACCTGCGCACCGGCCGGCGCGGCTGGGCCGTGTTCTCCCTGGCCAGCGCCCTGGCGACCGTCGTCGTCATGGCCTGGCCCGACCAGGACAGCATCAGCGTCCGGCTGGCGCTGGGCTCGGTCTTCATCTTCGGGTGGCTCACCGCCGTGACCGCCCACACTTTGAATGAGAGGAACCACTGAAATGCGATACATGCTGATGCACAAGCTGGACGAGGACGTGCCCGGCAACTTCGACCCGAGCCCCGAGTTCATGAAGACGATGGGCGCCTTTATGGAGGAGGTCGTCCAGGCCGGGGTGCTGCTCGCCGCCGAAGGGCTGTGCGCCAGCAAGGAGGAGGCGGCCCGGATCACCGTCACCAACGGCAAGAAGACCGTCACCGACGGGCCGTTCACCGAGACCAAGGAGCTCATCGCCGGGTTCGCCCTGGTCGACGTGCGGTCCCGGGACGAGGCGGTGGAGTGGGGCAAGCGGTTCACCGATGTCTTCGTGCAGCACGGAATCGACGTCGAGGTGGACGTGCGGCGGGTCTACGAGGGCTGACGCCTTCTGCTGCGGGGAGCCGGCTCTTCGGGGCCGGCTCCCCGTGTCACATCGTCCGGAGGTGGCCCGTCAAATGGGCATGAGAAGCATGGTGCGGGTCCTGGTCGCGCTGCTCGGCCTGGCGGCGATGGTCATCGGGGTATGGGCGCTGGTGGCGCCTTCCTCGTTCAGCTCGGCGGTCGACTTTCCGCCCAGCGAGCACTTCGTGCACGACGTGGGGGCGTTCCAGCTCGGCATCGGGGTGACCCTGCTGCTGGCCCTCATCTGGTCCGACGCGCTCGCGGTGGCGCTGGCCGGCTACCTGGTCGGCGGGGTGGCGCACACGGTGTCGCACGCCGTCGACGGTGATGTCGGCGGTAGCGCGGTGCAGACCTGGCTGGTGCTGCTGTTGGCCGTCCTGGCCCTGGTCGCGCTGGTATATCGGCTGCGCGAGCTGGGGTCGGTGGTCGGTTACGTCTCGCCGTCCGCCGGCCCCTCCTGGTCCGGTTTTATGCGGCAGAAGACGGTGGTGTTGACGACGTACAAGCGGAACGGGACGCCGGTGCCCACGGCCGTGAGCATCGCGGTGGTGGGGGAGCGGGCGTACGTGCGCAGCTTCGAGAAGGCGTGGAAGACGGTACGGCTGCGGAACAACCCACGGGTGACCGTGGCGCCGTCGTCGGCGCTGGGCAAGCCGACCGGGGCGGCGGTGGAGGCGGTGGCGCGGCGGCTGAGCGGGGCGGAGTACCGGGCGGCCGGTCGGGCGCTACGGCGCAAGTACCCGTTGTTGCACGGGGTGCTGGTACCGCTGATGCACCGCCTCGGCCGCCGTAAGACCGGCCATACTGTCCACTTCGAGCTGACTCCTGCACCGACCGCAGCTCCCGGAACCGTCACCCGGGCGGCGGACGTCGAAGGGGTGCGGAGGTGAACGGGGATGGGCGGACGGCGCTGGCTGGTATGGGTCACCGCGGTGGCCGTGCTCGGTGGCTGCGGCGCCACCGGCAGCGGCCCGGGCGGGGATGACCTGGACGGGTTGCGCCAGCAGGCGCGTGAAGCCCTGACCCGGTACGACAAGGCGGTCCTCGACGCCGGCGGGGCGCCGACCTTCGTGCCGGTCGGGGAGCTGACCGGTCAGCTCGGCGACTGGGAACCGGCGAACGGGGACAACAACAAGCAGGCGTTGTTGGCCGGCCGGGTCTTCCCCGCCACAGCGCTGCCCACCGCCGGGCAAGCGACGGGGAAGGTGGTCTGGGAGAACGGCAGGACGCAGCCGGTTCCCCTGCTGTCGGCCGAGGAGGCACTCGCCCAGCTGAGAGCGACGGGCGGCGGGCACTGCGACTGCGTACCCCTGGAGGCCACCGCTGCGCGCCTGACCACCGTGCGGATCCCCACCACGCGCGGCCCGGCGACGGCCCCGGCCTGGGAATACACCCTCAACGGTACGGCCGTGCGGCTGACCCGGATCGCGGTCGCCCCCTCCATCGTGGTGACGCCACCGCCGTGGGATGACGACCACCCGCATGGCGGGCTGGCGATCGAGTCGGCGACCGGGACCACGACGAGCCGGCGGCTGACCGTCGTCTTCACCGGCTCCCCGGGCCTGGGCAGCGAGCCGTGCGGCGCCGACTACAGCGCGGAGGCGGTCGAGTCGGGCAGCGGCGTCGTCGTGATCGTCATCGAGCATCCCCACGCCGCCGACGGGGCGTGCGGGGATGTCGGGGCGCGCCGCAGCGCCACCGTCGACCTGGCGCAACCGCTGGCGGAGCGGGCGGTCCTGGAGGTGCAGCAGGGCATGCCGGTCGCGCTGACGATCACCGGCTGACCCGACGGACTACGTGAGGGAGACCTGGACGGCCACGTCGTGCTTCGGGTAGTGCTGGTCCACCTGATCCGAGCCGTACTTCTCGCGGAACATCTGCACCACGTGGTTGACCCGGTCCGCGTCGGTGATCGGTGTCGCGGTCGTGCTCACCGCCGTCCCGTTGGCGGCCAGCTGCATCGGTGTCTGACGTACGTTCTTGTACCAGTCGCTGTCCGAGCCGGTGATCGGGACCAGGAAGGCGCTCTCTTCCTCCTGGACGAACCACACGGGGTGGGTGATCTGCCGTCCGGTCTTCCGGCCGGTCACGGTCAGCTGGATCTCGCTGACGCCCTCAAGCGCTTCTCTGACGGCCTTGGTCACGGTGTCCTCCGTCAACTTCTCGAAGTGCTCTCACCTGCCAGGCTATGGACGTTCGCGCTGGCCTGTTGCGCGATCCGCGAATCAGGTGCGTCCCGAGCTCCCCCGAGCGGTGGATACTGAAAGACGTGGATGCGGTGCTCGATTGGGCGTGGCGACTCGATGTCGGCCACGTGGTCGGGCTCGCCCTGCTCGAGAACGTGATCCTCTTCCTGACCGCGGTCGGCGTCGGCAACGCCATGCTCCGGTTGCCGACGGTCGTACGGCTGCTGCCCGACCCCGGCCGGATCAGCCGGCTGCAGGTGTGGCTCGCCGCCGGGGCGATCCTGATGAACGCGGTGGTCACGGTCGCCGGCTGGGGCCTGTGGCGGGCCGGGATCATCCACCTGAACGCGGACCCGGGCATCCGGATCCTGGCCGACTTCGTCCTGCTGCTCCTGCTGATGGACCTGCTGATGTACGCCGGCCACGCGGTCGCGCACCGGCCCCGGCTCTTCCCGCTCGCCCACGCGCTGCACCACCGGTTCGTCGACGCCCGCCCCGCCACGCTGTACGCGCTCCACCCGCTGGAGATCCTCGGATTCGGCGGGCTCTGGTTGGCCGCGCTCGCGACGCACGCGTTCTCGGTCTGGGCGATCCTCGCCTACACCGCGGTGAACCTCGTCTTCGGCATCTTCGGGCACCTGGGCGTGGAGGTGCTCCCGCCGGCGGCCCGACGCAGCCGGGTGTTCCGCTGGGTCGCCACCCCGACGCTGCACGCGGGACACCACGTCGAGCCGGCGGTCAACCTCGGCTTCTACACGTCGATCTGGGACCGCCTGTTCGGCACCCTCGCCCCCGACTACGACCAGCGTCGCGTCGCGGCCCACCCGGAGCCGTACGCCGTGGCGGCCTGACCGGGCGATCATCCGATCGGCACCTGGGCCCGGGGGTCACGCGACCACCGGATGTCAGTTCAGGCCGGCTCCGCCCGATTTCGCGTACCGGGGTGCGGCGCCGGCCGTACCTCTGGGTACGGCCGGCGCCCGTGAGCACTCCCCGGGCGGGCGTCGCCCGCCGGGCTCCTACGACGCCGCCGGTATCCGCTTGACCGGCGGGGCCGCGACCGGCCGGGATGCCGGCCGCGCGAGCGTGCTCGGCCACCAGGTCCGGGGGCCGACGTGCAGCGCCAGCGCCGGGACGAGCAGGCTGCGGACGAGGAACGTGTCGAGCAGCACCCCGACGCCGATGATGACGGCCGTCTGGACGGACGGCACCAGCGGCAGCACGCTGAGCGCGCCGAACGTGGCGGCCAGCACCACGCCCGCGCTGGTGATCACCCCGCCGGTCACGGTCAGCGCGTGCAGCACGCCCGGCCGGTGCCCGAGCCGAGCCGTCTCCTCCCGGGCCCGGGTGGTGAGGAAGATGGTGTAGTCCACGCCGAGGGCGACGAGGAACAGGAACGTCTGCAGCGGGATCCCGACGAAGAGCTTCGGGTAGCCCATCGCGTCGAGGATCAGCCCGGCCGCGCCCATCGCGGCGACGTAGGACAGGACCACGCTGGCCAGCAACAGCAGCGGCGCGACCAGCGCCCGCAGCAGCAGCACCAGGATGACGAAGACGACCGCCAGCACCAGCGGCACCACGACCCGGTTGTCCCGGCCGACCGTCCGCTCCTCGTCGAGCAGGTACGCGGTGTCGCCGCCGACGAGGGCCTGCGAGCCCGGCACGGCGTGCACCGCGGAGCGGAGCCGGTCGACGGTGGCCAGCGCCGCGTCGCTGTCCGGCGTGTCGGCCAGGACCGCGGCGACGCGCACCCAGCGGCCGTCCGGCGAGCGTTCCGGCTCGCCCACCTCGGCCACTCCGGGCACGGTACGGGCGGCGGCCACCACCTGGTCGGCCGGGCCGGCGGCGGCCAGGATCTCGGCGGGTGCGACGGCTCCGCTCGGGTAGTGCGCCTCGATCATTCGCTGGCCGGTGACCGAGCCGACCTCATTGGTGAAGGACTCGTCATGCGGCATGCCGATGCTGAGGTTGCCGATGCCGAAGCTCAGGGCGACCAGCGCCGCCGCCGTGCCCAGCCACACCGCGCGGGGCCGCCGGCCGACGAAGCCGGCGATCCGCCGCCACATTCCGTGCTGGGCCGCCACGTCGTGCCCGACCGCGTCGGGCGAGTACCGCGGCACGAACGGCCAGAACAGCCACCGCCCGAAGATGACCAGCACGGCCGGCAGCAGCGTGGTCATGGCGAGCAGCGCCGCGGCGATCCCGACCGCGCCGACCGGTCCGAGCCCCCGGGTGGACGGCAGTTGCGCGGCGAGCAGGCACAGCAGGCCGATCGCGACGGTCGCCGCCGAGGCGCCGATCGCGCCGATCGACCGGCGCAGCGCGACGGCCATCGCCGCGTGCCGGTCAGCGTGCCGGCGCAGTTCCTCCCGGTAGCGGGCGATGAGCAGCAGGGCGTAGTCCACGCCGACGCCGAAGACCAGCACGGTCAGGATGCTCTGGCTCTGGAAGTCCACGGCCAGCCCGGCGTGCCGGGCCAGCAGGTACACCACCGCGCTGGCGAGCTGGTTGGCCACCGCGACCGTGATGAGCGGGATCAACCACAGGACCGGGCTGCGGTACGTGACGAGGAGCAGCAGCGCGACGGTGGCCGCGGTCGCCAGCAGCAGCGTGGTGTCCATGCCGGCGAACGCGTCGAAGACGTCGTCCTCGCCGCCGGCTGGACCGGTGAGTGCCGTCCGCAGGCCGGCCGGTGCGTCAGTGGTCAGTCGCTGCTTGACGTCAGCCACGGCGTCGGCCCGCTGGTCGGCGTTCCCGGCGACCGGGAAGGAGAGCAGCAGCGCCCGCCCGTCCTCGCTGGCGACCGGCGGGGGCACCTGGCCGCCGTCGGCGTACCGGGAAAATGCCGTGCGGTCGCCGTCGACCTTCGCGCGGTCGGCGTCGGTGAGCCCGCCCTCGCGGACGTAGACGGCGACGGCGAGGGGCTTCTGCGAGTCCGGGAACGCGTCCTCCGCCCGCTGCACCGCCCGGCTGGCCTCGGCGGTGGCGGGCAGCGCGCCGAGGGTGTCGTTGTCCTGCACCTCGGTCAGCTGGATCGCCAGCGGCCCGGCCGCCGCGATCAGGACGAGCCAGAAGACGAGCATGGCGTACTTGCTGCGGCGGCCGGGCGCCAGGCCGGCCAGCCGGTGCTTTTCTTGCAGTCTTGTGGTCATGTCCTCGATCCTTTGGGCGGCGGGGGTCGAAGACAGGAGTGCCAGGTCCCGAACGGAGGTGGTGGTAGCACCACCGATTCCAGTGGCGCCGCGGGCGGAGAATGGCGGCGTGGACAGCTCCGTACGTGCGGTCGTCTGGCAGCAGATCCGACCGGGCACGCTCGCCGCCGTGCAGGGCCTGACCGTGGCTCTGCTGAGCCTGACCACCAACGCGTTGCTGTTCGCGCTGTCGGTGGTCTCGCTCGCGCTCATTCCCGTGTTCGGCATCGGGTTCGCGCTCTTCCCGGCGGTGACCGTGCTGGTGCGGCTGTCGCTGACCCTGCAACGGCGACTGAGCCGGTGGTGCGGGCTGCCGATCGCGTCGCCGTACCAACCGGTGCCGGCCGACGCCCAGCTCGGCACCTGGAAGCGGTTCCGGTGGGTGGTCGGGGACCTGGCGACCTGGCGGGACTTCGCCTGGTTGATCCCCGGCGCGTTCACCGGCGGGGCGTGCCTGCTGGGGTTCGTGCTGGTGGCGTACGGGCTGGAGGGCGTCCTGTTCGTGCCGCTGGCGCTCTACCTCACCGTCGACTGGTACGGCTACGGCCTGTTCTGGCCGATCGACAACCTCGCGAAGGTGGTGCTCGCCGCGCCGCAGGGGTGGCTGCTGCTGTTCGGCGGGCTGACCGTCGCGCCGTGGCTGGTGTGGCTGCACTTCCGCTTCGCCGGCTTCTTCCTGACGCCGACCCGGGCGCAGGAGCTGGCGCTTCGGGTCCGGCACCTCGCCGCCACCCGCGCCGACACCATCGACACCCAGGCCGCCGAGCTGCGCCGGATCGAACGCGACCTGCACGACGGGGCGCAGGCCCGGCTGGTCGCGCTGCGGATGAGCATCGGCCTGGCCGAGCAACTTTTGGCCGACGACCCGGCCGCGGCGCAGCGGCTGCTGACCGAGGCACAGGAGGCCAGCGGCCACGCCCTTGCCGAGCTGCGCGACCTCGTCCGCGGCATCTACCCGCCCGTGCTCGCCGAGCGCGGCCTGGACGGAGCGGTGCAGGCTCTCGCCCTGGCCGTTCCGCTGCCCGTGGACACCGACGTGCAGCTGGCCGGCAGCCCGCCGGCGGCGGTGGAATCCGCGGCGTACTTCGCGGTGGCCGAGGTGCTGACGAACGTCACCAAGCACAGCGGCGCGGGCCGAGCGTGGATACAGGTCTCTCACCGCGACGGTGTGTTGAGGATGCTGGTTGGCGACGACGGCCGCGGCGGCGCGTCGCCGGACGCGGGAACGGGCCTGGCGGGCGTGGGACGCCGGCTGGCAGCCTTCGATGGCACGATGACCGTGACGAGTCCGCCCGGCGGACCCACCGTCGTGACCATGGAGCTGCCGTGCGAGTTGTCATCGCGGAGGACCTCGCCCTCCTCCGGGACGGGCTGACCCGCATCCTCGACGCGTACGGCTTCCAGGTGGTCGAGGCGGTCGCCGACGGGCCGTCCGTGCTGCCGGCGCTCACCCGGCACCGCCCCGACGTCGCGGTCCTCGACGTACGCCTGCCGCCGACCTTCACCGACGAGGGCCTGCAGGCGGCGCTCGCGGCCCGCACGCAGCTGCCCGGGCTGCCGATCCTCGTGCTGTCCCAGCACGTCGAGCAGCTGTACGCCCGGGAGTTGCTCGCCGACCGGCGTGGGGGAGTCGGCTACCTGCTCAAGGACCGGGTGTCGAACGTCGGCCAGTTCATCGACGCGGTGCGTCGAGTGGCCGACGGCGGCATGGTGATGGACCCAGAGGTAGTTTCCCAGCTGCTGGCGCGCAACACCGGCGCGCAGCGGTTGGGGGAGCTGACCGCCCGGGAGCGGGAGGTGCTGGGGTTGATGGCCGAGGGGCGGTCGAATGCGGCGATCGCGGGACGGCTGTTCGTCACCGACAAGGCCGTGAGCAAGCACATCAACAACATCTTCAGCAAGCTGGGGATGCCGCCGTCGGATGACGACAACCGGCGGGTGCTCGCGGTGCTCGCGTACCTGAACGGCTGAGACTCGCGCGGCCCAGCCGTCCGAAAAGGATTGCTGGTCAACGGTACTATTCACGCGGAGTAGCGAAAGGCTGCCGTCAGGGTGACGGGCGGGGCGCTCATGGGCGGTCCAGGCCCAGACGTCGGTTGTGCCGAACACACGGGGGAAACCATGTTCGAGCGGCTGGGCAGATTCGTTGTAGGCAGGGCGTGGTGGGTGATTGTCGGCTGGGTACTCGCGGCGGTCGCCATCGTCCTCACCACACCGTCGCTGAGTGACATCACCTCTGCCGATCAGGAAAGCTTCCTGCCCCGCTCGCACGAGTCCGTGCAGGCCACTGAACTGGGGAAGAAGGCGTTTCCGCAGCAGGCCACCGCGACGGCGGCCATCGTGGTCAAGCGCGCCGACGGGCAGTCGCTCACGCCGGCGGACGAGGCGCGGGTGGGTCAGGTCGCCCAGTCGCTCAAGGCCAGGAACATCTCGCACACGTCCGGCTACCTGACCGGTCCGCAGGCCGTGGCGCCGGACAAGTCGGTGCAGGTAGTGAACGTCGGGCTCGATGCGGCCGCTCCGGACGACCCGGCGCTGCTCGACGCCGTACGCGACCTGCGGGCGGCTATCGGTCCGGAGCTGGCGGGCAGCGGGCTGAGCGCGGGCGTGGCCGGCGACGTAGCGAGCTTCGTCGACAACGAGAACACCTTCAACAAGGCGTTCGCGGTGGTCGGCATCGCGACGATCATCCTGATCATCGGACTGATCCTGATCATCTTCCGCAGCCCCATCGCCGCGCTGCTGCCCGTGGTGGTCATCGGCGTTGTCCTTACCGTCACGACCGGGCTTGTCGCCGCGGCGGGCAAGGCGTTCGACCTCAATGTCAGTCAGGATCTGCAGACGGTACTGCTGATCGTGCTGTTCGGCATCGGCACCGACTACATCCTGTTCCTGCTCTTCCGCTACCGCGAGCGGCTGCGCGCCGGTGACGACAAGCGCACCGCGATGATCGTCTCCGTCCAGCGGGTCGGCGAGGTCATCACGTCGGCCGCGGGAGCGGTCATCGTCGCGTTCCTCGTGCTGCTCCTCGCCTCCCTGGGCTTCTTCGGCTCGCTCGGCCCGGCCCTCGCGATCGCCGTCGGCGTCATGCTGGTCACCTCCCTCACCCTCATCCCGGCGGTCGTCTCGCTGATCGGCCGGTACGTCTTCTGGCCGTCCAAGGCGTGGCAGCGTGCCCCCAAGGCCACCATGTCGCACCGGCTCGGGACCGCCATCGGGCGCCGGCCGGCGCTCGTCGCGGCGGCATCCGGCGCCCTGCTGGTCGCGCTCGCCGCCGGAGTGCTGGGCTAAAAGGCCGATTACGACTTCAGCGCCGGCTTCCCGCAGGACACCGAGTCGGCGAAGGCCGCGAAGGACCTGCAGCGCGGGTTCGCCGCCGGTGCGCTCGCCCCCACCGAGGTCTACCTGACCAGCAGCAACGGATCGCCGCTGACCGAGCAACAGATCGCCGACTTCGCGGCGGCCGCGGCGAAAGCCCCGGGCGTGGGTCAGGCGCAGCCCCCGGAGCGCAGCAGCGACCCCAGTGTGGCCCGGGTCAACCTGCTGCTCGACGAGAATCCGGTCGCCAACGAGGCGATCACCCTCGTCCGCGAGGACCTGCGCGATGCCGTGCACCAGGCGGCCCCGCCCGGCACCCGGGCGCTGGTCGGCGGAACCACCGCGATCTTCGCGGACATCAACTCGGCGAACAACCGCGACCTGTCGGTGATCCTGCCGGTCGCGGCCGGCCTGATCGCGCTCATCCTCGCGCTGCTGCTGCGCAGCCTGGTCGCGCCGATCTACCTCGTGATAGCGGTGCTGCTCAACTTCGCCGCCACCCTGGGCGCCACCGTTTATCTCTTCCAAGGGCTGCAGGGCAAGCCGGGCGTCACCTTCCAGCTGCCGATCATCCTCTACCTCTTCGTCGTGGCAATCGGGACCGACTACAACATCCTGATGATCGCCCGACTGCGTGAAGAGGCGCGGGAAGGCAACGAGCCACACGAGGCTGCCGCCATCGGGGTGGAACACGCCGGCCCGACGGTCGCGGCGGCGGGTCTGATCCTCGCCGGGACGTTCGGGGTGCTGATGCTCGCGCCGATCTCGTTCCTGCAGCAGATGGGCTTCGCGGTGGCGATCGGCATCGTGCTGTCGGCGTTCGTCATGTCGATGTTCTTCGTCCCGGCGCTGACCGCCCTGATCGGGCACAAGGCATGGTGGCCGGGACACGGCGACGAGCAGCCGGTCAGCGGGCCGCACACCCCTCCGGAGCCGGTGAGCGTGACGCAGGCGTAGCGGGGGCGTAGCCGCCCGGGAATGACGCACCGCCTCCGTGGGTACGCCAACAGTGACCGACCCCGGTCCACTGAGGAGGTGAGGACATGTCCCGGGCGGGCGCGACGGCCTACACCCCACGCCATGCCGCATCTCCCCAGGTCGGGGAGCCGGACCCGACCGGTTCGGGGTGGCGGGACGGCGGGGCGAAGCGCGAGAACAGACGGCGGCGGCGCGCGATCGTTGCGGCCGCCGTCGCACTCATCGCCCTGCCGGCGTGCGTCATGCTGGCCGACTCGGGCGGACCGCGCGGCACCTTCGATGGCGGTGTTGCCGAGGCGCCGCCGAGCGCGCTTCCGGAACCCGAGACCAGTGCGGGGCCCAGCGACGCCACCACGACCCCTCCGCCGGCACCCAGTGACGCCCCCACCGTCGCTTCGCCGGCACCCGCGACGACCGCTCCAGGCGGGGCCGCGGGTGCGCAGACCCTCCGTCCGGTCGGCCCCGGCACCCCCCGCCGGTCGACCCCGACTCTCCGCCGGTCGACCCCGACTCCCCGCCCGGTCCCGCGGCCCGCGCCACCACCGGACGCCGGCCCGGGTCCGGAACGCCCGGGTCCGGAACGCCCGACCCCGGGCCGCCCGACCCCGGGTCGTCCGACGCCAGCCCCGCCGACCGCCCCCGGGGGCCAGCCGCCGTGGGCGGACCGGTGCGGGGCGCCGGAGAACCCGCACGGCTACACCTACTGCGGCGGGAAGCTCGTCCACGAGCCGGCCGCCGGCGTGTGCAACTACTTCACCTGCGTGGACGGCTTCTGGGCGGGCAAGGGCTACCTGATCGTGTGCGATGACGGGCGGATCGGCATGATCGGCGGCAGCACCGGCAGATGCCCGGAGCGCGCCGGCCGGAAAGACCCGGTGTACGCGGATCAGCAGGCCCTTGAGTAACCAAGCACCCGATCGCATGCCTTCTGACCGGGAGTAGCGAACGAACCTCGCTGCGGCTCGTTGCGGACCCTCGTCCGCTAGGAACTGGCCCTGGTCTCGGCACCGCCCGGTCTTTGCCGTGTATCAACTATTGACCTGCATCAACGCCGAGTCGAGACTGGCAGGCGGAGCGCCCACAACGGGAGGTCACGCGATGCGGTCTCGAATTCGTTCCGCGCTGCTGCTCATCGTCACGGCCGCTGCGGCGGTCCTCATGCCGCCGTCGAACGCCCAAGCGGCTGGCGCCGTCCCATCTCACCTCACCATCACTCCCAGCAGTCCGTCCTACGTTGGCTACACGGTCACGGGCAGAGTTGAGCTGTCGTTCGATGACTACGCCGACGTGACCGGTTCTGTGATCCACCTGCAGCGGACGTTCAACGGCGAGGTGACGCCGCTGCCGGACATCGTGCTCGCATCCTCCGGCAACTGGTTCTACGACTATCCCCAAGCCGCGGGCACCTACGAGTACCTGGCCACCTTCGACGGCGACGACGTGCACGCGCCGGCACAGGCGACGGCGACGGTCACTGTAACCCGGGTCCCTTCGCACCTCAGTCTCAGCGCGAACAATCCGTCCTGCGCCGGTTGCACGATCTCCGGAACGATCGGGCTGTGGTTCGATGACTACGTCGATGCGACGGGTTCGGTGATTCACCTGCAGCGGACGTTCAACGGCGAGGTGACGCCGCTGCCGGACATCGTGCTCGCATCCTCCGGCAACTGGTTCTACGACTATCCCCAAGCCGCGGGCACCTACGAGTACCTGGCCACCTTCGACGGCGACGACGTGCACGCGCCGGCACAGGCGACGGCGACGGTGACCGTGGAGCGCCGGGCTGCGTACGTGGGAATGAACGTCTGGGCGGACCCAAAGGGCACGCTGAACATGTACGCCTCTCTCGCGGGCTGCCATGTCGATTGCGAGCTGGTGATCACAGCCGCCACAGACACCCGGAGCTGGGAGGTTGCGCGCTACACGTTCCCGGAGGGGGGCGGAAACACGCCGACGATCAGCTTCAAGCGGCAGGCCGCGACCCGAGTCACCGCGTCCTATGCGGGCGACGACTGGTTCCTGCCAGCGCAAGCCGTGTCGACCGCGCCGTTCTAGCCGTTCGCCCGACCGCGCCAGGAGAACGACCTGCGACTGGGCCCATCGTCCATCCTGGGGCCATCGATCTTGACTCATGGTAAGACGGCGATCACACTTTGCGAAGCTGCGGCAGCCGAGGTCGTCTGGCCGGACGCCTCGACTGCGCGGCCTTCTGGATCGCCTCGCCGGAAGGACTCTCATGAGGAGTACAAGAAAATCCAACGGACCGCGCCGCTTGTTGGCCCTGCTCGTGCTACCGCTGGCGCTCGCCGTCGGCGCACCCGGTTTCGCGAATCCGACGTCGGGCAGCGGGGTGGTGCCCGACCGGTCGTCGACCGGCGAACAGAACGGCGTCGGCCTGATGCGCATCGTCGTCGCCGACAAGTCGGGCATCGACCGCCTCAACGCACTTGGCGTCGACCTCGCCGAGTACGTCAAACCGGTCGACAACGGCATTGAGGTGCACGCGATCCTCAGCCCGGAGGAGAGCCAGGCGCTGCGGGACGAGGGCTTCGACGTTCAGGACGCCATCTCCGACCAGGGCGACTACGCACAGAACATGGCCGAGCGGTCCGCCGCGATCCGAGCCGCGACGGCGGCGACGGCCAGCACCGACACCCTGACCGTGCTGCGGTCCGAATGGTTCTCCAGCCTCGACAACCAGCTCTTCCTCAACGTCGAGGTGAAGTCGAGCGCCGGCACCGATTCGACGACGGTACTGACGGCCAGTTGGGACAGCGGGCCCGGCACGGAGATCGGCTCCGGGGGCACCGCCACCATGTCCCGGTTCACCGACGCCGGCCAGTACATGTACCACCGGTTCAGCAACCCGGTCCCCATCACCGCCGCACCGGCCCGGGCCACCATCACCAGCAACAAGGGCGGCTCGGTCACGGTCGACGTCGCGAAGTGGCTGGGCAGCCCGCGCAAGGACCCCGGCAAGCACCCGTACGTGTCGGACTTCGTCGACCACTACATGGACCCGACCGAGGTCACCGCGCGGTTCACCAACCTGGCCGCCGAGTTCCCGAAGCTGACCGAGCTGATCGACCTGCCGTACAAGACGAACGGCTACCGGCGTAACGCGCAGGCGCAGTTCGGCACCGCCGCGGCGAGCACTGTCTACGTCACCTCCACGGCATACGGCTCCGAGGGCGGCAACGAGGTCACCATGTCGCTGGTCAATCCCGGCACGGCGAACGCCCCGCTGACGGTGAGCGTATCCGGCAAGGCCGTCACGGTGAGCCTGGCCACCAACGGCTCCGGCGCGATCACCAGCACGGCGGCTCAGGTCGTCGCTGCGGTCAACGGCAACGTCGACGCGGCCAAACTGCTCACCGCCAGCACGTACCGGGGCAACGCCGGCACCGGTGTGGTGGCCGCCGCTCCGGTGACCCAGCTGACCGACAACCTCAAGGCACCGGTGAGCGTGTCCCGCGAGCCGTTCCAGATGAAGGTGCTGCGGATCGGCAAGCACCGCGACGGCTCAAAGGTCGGCGTCTTCCTCTACTGTCAGGAGCACGCCCGGGAGTGGGTGACCCCGCTGGTCTGCCTGGAGTCGGCCGAGCGGCTGCTGCGCAACTACGCGCAGGACCCGAACACCCGCAAGATCGTCGACGACCTTGACATCTTCATCCTGCCGGTCGTCAACCCGGACGGCGCGCACTACAGCATGTACGACTTCAACATGCAGCGGCGGAACATGACCAACTACTGCCCGGCGTCCAACGGGGATCCGGGCCGCCGCAACGCCTGGGGCGTCGACATCAACCGGAACTTCTCGGTCGGTTCGGTCTTCGACGGCTACGTCGGCGCGTCGGCGACCAACTGCACCAGCGACACGTTCGCCGGGCCGAGCGAGCTGTCCGAGCCGGAGGCGCGCAACGAGGTCTGGCTGGTCGACCACTTCCCGAACATCAAGCTCTCGATGAACACCCACTCCTACGGCGGGTACTTCATGTGGCCTCCGGGGGCGTACAAGGCCGAGGGGCGGGAGGTGCTGCCGCGGGTGGACCAGGGCACCGAGGCGTACTTCTGGACCTCCTCGGACTACATCCTCTCCCGGGTGCAGGAATACCGTGGCACGGCGATCTGGCCGGGCCGCACCGGACCGGTGACCGACGTGCTGTACTCGGCGGCCGGCAACAGCGCCGACGAGCACTGGTACAACCGGGGCATCATCGGCTGGGACTTCGAGGTCGGCGCGGACATCTACAACCCGACGACCGGGCGGTTCAGCGCGGTCGGTTTCCAGCCGCCGTTCGCCGAGGGGCATGAGGAGGCGATGGAGTTCGCCAACGGCAACATCGCCATCCTCGAGGTGGCCCGGGCGTACGCGACGGACAAGATCCAGCCGAAGACCGCACTGAAGGTCGTCAAGCAGGAGGCGGGCGCCACGGCCTTCACCTTCAGCACCAGTGAGCCGGCGAACGTGTACTACACGCTCGACGGCAGCCGGCCGACATTCAACTCGCCCAAGCTGGCCCTGGCCGGCATGCGCGAAGGCGTCCAGAACATCACGGTGAACAGCGACACCACCGTCAACTGGTTCTCGATCGACATCGCCGGCAACGTGGAGAGCAACTACAAGCCGGACGGCGAGGGCAAGAACTACAACAAGCAGGCAGTAGGCGTCCAATAGCCTTACCGCTTGAACACTGGTGGCCGCCGACCACGGGTCGGCGGCCACCAGCCCGTGGAAGGCCGGCCCCGTCTTGAGTAGCTGATGCACCCGGGCGCAAGCGACGATGGCCGGTTTGGCAGCGACGTCAGCCGGCTTCCGCTGGGTTCGACATCAGGCGGCGATCGCCCGAGCGGCGGCGAACATGTCGGCGGGGAGCGGGTGGTGCAGCCGCCAGAGGATGCGCATCGGGCGCTCGCCGGTGTGCTCCTGGTACGTCATCGGCCCGGCATACAGGTACGGCGGTGCGCCCAGGTCGCGGTCGGCGACCTTGTTCTCCCGGACGAACAAGTGCACCATCGACCCCTGCTTCACGTGGTTGATGTAGCGCTGCCCGGTCGCCGACGCCGACGATGTGGTGCTCTGCGACTCCCACTGGAACAGGCTGTCGGTGATGGCCCGGTCAGCGTACATGGTGGTAGGGGAGTAGTGCTCCTCGGACTTGACCAGGGTGACGAAGAAGAGGTCGGCCTGCTCGTCCGGCAGCCACTTCACGCCCTCGCGCAGCGAACCCGGGTTCGCCATCCCGAAGGCAGCGCACGCCTCGTTGCGGCTGTATCGGGCGTGCACCCGCAGCGGCACCCGGTCCGACGGCGGCGCCACCGTCACCCGGTGGATTCGGTCGCGCAGCACCTCGGCGACCTGGCGCAGCTCTGCGCAGCGCGCCGGCTCCGCCCAGAGCCGCTTCAGCCGCGCGTCGCGCTCGGTCAGCGACACCGACGGCCCCCAGAGGCTGAAATGCAGCATGTCCAGCTGCCGTCCGCCGCCGGTGTGTTCGCCGCCCGTGACCCGAGCCAGCAGGTCCAGCCGGTCGACGTCGTCGGTGTGCAGCATCCGGCCGATGGCCCGGCCCAGCTCACGGTCGTCCGGCCCAGCGGTCGAGGTCTCGATGCCCGCGAGCCGCCGCAGCCCGGCCCACCCGCCGATGCTCGCCGACCGGTAGACATCCTCAATCTCCAGGCCGGTCTCCCGCAGGAAGTCGGCCAGGCTCACGTCCCCGAGTTGCCGCAGCTCGGCCACCAGGCCGTTCTTCGAGGTCGGCAGAGCCGACTTCAGGTTGGCGAGCACGATCTCCTTCGCCACCCGATCCAGCTCAACGTGGCAGCCACTCGGCAGCGACGGGAAGTCATCCCGGACGGCCGCCTCGACCGCCCGCCGGCTGACCCCGGTCAGTGCACGCCAGCGCAGGTCGAGGCGGAAGTTGGCGTGCTGCCCGCCGATGAAGTCCAGCACGGTCAGGCAGGGCTTGTCGTCGTCCAGGCGCAGGCCGCGGCCGAGCTGCTGCAGGAAGATCGTGGCGCTCTCGGTGGGGCGCAGCATGAGGATCGTGTCGACCATCGGCAGGTCGACGCCCTCGTTGAACAGGTCGACGGTGAAGAGCACCCGCAGCTCACGATTGCGGAACGCCGTCAGCAGCGACTGCCGACCAGCGGCATCGACCCGCGAGGTCACCGCCGCCGACGGTACGCCGTGCTTGGTGAACCAGTCCGCCATGAACTCGGCGTGCCCGATGCTCACGCAAAAGCCGAGCGCCCGCATCCGCCCGACGTCGGCGGTGTCGCGTACCGCCCGCAGGATCATCCGCGCGCGGGCGTGGTTGCCGGTGTAGACGCCGTCCAACTCGCCCGGGTCGTACCCCTGCCCGCGCTTCCAGCGCAGCTGCGACAGGTCGACGTCGTCGTGCAGCCCGAAATACTGGAACGGCGCCAGCAGTTGCCGCTCCAGCGCCTCCCACAGGTGCAGCTCCACGGAGGCGCGGCCGTCGAACCACCGGCGCACGTCGCCGCCGTCGCTCCGGTCGGGGGTCGCCGTCAGCCCCAGCAATACGCGCGGCCGCAGCTGTTCCAGCAGCCGGGCGTACGTCGGCGCCTCGGCGTGGTGGAACTCGTCGACGATCACCATGTCGTACGCCTCGGGGTCAATCTCCTGGCGGTGCAGCGACTGGATCGAGGCGAAGACGTACTTCCAGTCCGTCGGCCTATCGCCGCCGACGAGGGTCTCGCCGAAGCTGCCGTCCCCGATCACCTGCCGGAACACCGAGCGGCTCTGCCGCAAGATCTGTTCCTGGTGGGCGACGAAGAGCAGCGAGTCGACGTGGCCGGCCTTGCGGAGCCGGCGGTAGTCCAACGCCGCCACCACCGTTTTGCCGGTGCCGGTCGCCATCACCACGAGGTTCCGCCAGCGGCCGTGCACCAGCCGCTCGGCGTCCAGGTCGTCGAGGATCTCTTGTTGGTACGGGAACGGCCGGACGTCGAGGTTTGCGATCTCGGTCTGCGCCTCGTCGGGGCGCTCGCCGCGCAGCGCGATCCGCAGCCGGTCGGCGTCCTTCGTCGGGTCGTACGCCTCGAAGGCCGAGTCGTTCCAGTAGTCGGTGAACGTTGCCTCGAAGGTGTCGATGACGTGTGGCTGCTCCAGGTTCGAGATGCGGACGTTCCACTCCACGCCGTCGACCAGAGCGGCCTTCGAGAGGTTCGACGAGCCGACGTACGCGGTGGTGGTGCCGTTGTTGCGGCGGAACAGCCACGCCTTGGCGTGCAGCCGGGTAGTCCTGGTCTCGTACGAGACCTTGATGTCGGCGCCGAGCTCGGCGAGCCGATCGAGGGCCCGCTGGTCGGTGGCGCCCATGTACGTGGTGGTGATAACCCGCAGCCGACCGCCGCGGGCGATCAGGTGGCGGATCGCCGGCTCGACGATGCGCAGGCCGTGCCACTTGATGAACGCGCAGAGCAGGTCGACCTCGTCGGCGGAGGCCATCTCGTGGGTGACCTCGTGGCCGATGCGCGGCTGGTGGCGACCGTTGACCAGCAGCGCGCCGGTGGAGAGCGGGGTGGTGGGGCGCACCGGGAAGGCGGGTGCGGCCGGCGGATCCGGCGTCGCCGCGATGGCGTGCAGGAGGCGCTGCGCGTCGGCGACCTGGTCGTCGGCGCCGACCGCGCGCGGCTCGGCCTGGGCGATGCCCTCGGCGATCCGGTTGGCGAGCTCGACCTGGCGGGCGAGCTTGTCGTCGCCACCGCCGACGGCGAGCAACGCCCGGCGGGCCAGCGCCGCGACGTGCCGAGCGAGTACGTCGTGCGCGTCGGCCGGGTCGAGCTTGGCCTGCTGGACCAGGGCGGGGTCGACGTGCTGGAGTCGCTCGGCGAGCTGCTGCGTGATGAGGTGCTCATAGATGCCCCGGTCAAGATCAGTCACGCCGCGAAGGCTAGCCAGCCACCGTTCAACGCGCTGTCCCGATCCGAGCCGCACTGGCTACGAAATGACAACGCCTTGAGGCTTCACGAGCCCGAATGGCACCGTCATCGGGTCGGTAGTTGCCCCTGAGCAATATCAACATCCGGGGCTCTTGACATGGCAAATTAGGCCAGGTCGATCCGGCTGAACGGAGGACTGATCAGGGGTCCCGCTGCTGGGACTCCCGGAGGTAGGGTCCGGGGACCGTCAGTGGGAAATGGGGGGTGACGGTGCTTACCGAGTTGGCACTGCCGCCTGGGGGCAAGGCAAAGCGCGTGGTCTCGGCGGTCGTTGCTGACCTGCGCTTCGGTGAACACCGGGCTGTGGTGGTCGGCTCGCCGCATAGGGCCGGCAAGTGAGCCCTCATCGTGCGCGCCGGCATGGAGCTGGCCGCCGCCGTAGAGCCGCTGGTCGTCATGGCGCGCACTAACGAGCAGGTCGACGATCTGCTCGACCGCCTAGCCCAGAAGGCATCGGAGCTGCCCATCGGCCGCCTCTCCGCCACTGACGACAAGCCGCCGGAGCTGGTCAGGGGTCACAACAGGGCGCCGCATTTGGTACGAGGGTCCCGCTAGATCCCCCAATTCCATGGTGCCAAGAGAAGAGACGCATGACCTGAGGGCCCACCCAAAAGGGTGCTGCAGTGATGGTCGGGTCGAGAGGAGGAAACTTGTCGCGGGCGAGCGAGGCACTTGCCGATCAGGAACGGGCGTGGAGGCTGCGGCTCCGAGCGGTGTCGCTGGCCTGTGAGTTGGACGTACCAGAAGAAGCAGTCCGTACCGCGCTGCAGAACCTTGGCAAGCTGTACAGGGATCTCACCAATCCCGAGCGGCGAATTCTGTTGTTCGACCGCCTCCCGGCATGCGTGGTGGTCGGGCTGTCGGGCATCGGCGCGGTCGAATATAGGCAGGGAACCTTCTGGCGCGCCGTCAGCCGAGAGATGGGCGTCCGTCTCGAAACCGATGACCAGCGACTGCTTGGGGAAGCGTTCCGCCGGGGGCTTGACCGGTTCGACATGGCCCGTTTCACGGACTTTTCGCGGGTCAACGTCGACGAGATCCTCATGCATTCGGGTGTGCCCCTGTCCTGCCTCGCCGATTTTCTCAACGCACTACTGCGTCAGCAGACGCGGGACCCAGACGTTCTCACGCCCGCCGAGTTCATGGAGTGGGCGACCGGTCCAGGCTGGGAGTCCCGGTTGTATGACCTGGGAAAGCCGCTACAGAACCTGCTCCGGCACGGCGGCGCTTACGTCGAAGACCTGGTCGACCGGTGCCTGGAACTGGTGGATCGGCTTCGGGAGCCGGTCTTCGTATCCGATGGCCTGCAGTTGCCGGAAAGTTTGGTCAGAGAGGCGGTACGTCTCGCCGAGTCGGATCTGCTCAACCTGTCGGCGGTTCGGGAGACTGGCGCGGGACTGGGAACCCGCCCCCGCCTTTTCCTGGACCCGTACGGGAGCGGCCTCACACTCTGGTTGCCTCCGATACCCGACATTGCGAGCGGCGAGGTGACCTGGGACCTCGTCGTCGGCGGTGAACCGCAGCGGGTGCGGAGCCGCTCCTTTCACCCAGGAACAATGGACACCGCACCGGCTGTCGGCGTGCCTCTGCCACAGCCGATCCGGCAGGTCGATGTCAACCTGCGCGGATACGACCTGAGCCTCGTCCTTCCGGTCGTCGACCAGGACGACCCGCTGATGGTCTTCACAGATGATGGACGCCGAGTTCCCGCGTCGGCTGCCTTGCCCCCCACCTCCGTCTGGCTCATGTACCCAGCGGCCAAAGATGGGTCTGATCCGGTCGATTTCGTTGGCACTCCGCTTTGCGGAGACGAGCCGCCGGCTCCGTATGGCTGGGAGCAGTGGCGGCTGCGCCAGGTCAACCTCGCCGAGGTGACGCGCCTTCGGCTCGACGACAAACCCTGGCGCAGCGTCGAAGGGGGCCGGCGCCCGAAGTTGGAGGCTTCGTCTCCGCTCCCGCACGTGCGTAGCCCGCTTGACGCCCCCATCTGGGGCGAGGCTCCGCCCTTGCTCCTGCCCGGCGAATACGGCACGACCACCGGCTGGACCATCCGTGTTCGCCGGCCCGGCTCTGCTCACGTCCTGTCGGTGCGAGACATCCTGGTGAGTGAGGACACGCGAATCGACCCGTGGGCAGATGTGAAACATCCGCTGGTCGGGGGGTACGAAATCACCGTCCGAGGGCCGCTCGGCCGGGGCGTCTCTCAAAAGTTCGAGTTCGCGGAAGGCCTGACTACGTCGTGGACGCCGGCGTGGCGAGAGCTGCGTTATACCGGCCTGCAACCTTGCACCGTCACGCCCAACGCTGCTGATCCCGAACTCCACGTCACCCCTACCGCTGTACGCCTGACGTCCGATGAGCCATACGCCAACTTCATGGTGAGCGCTCACGGCGAGGAGTGCGCCATCAAGGTCATCCCGCCGCACCTGGCCGTTCAGGTCGCGGGTAATGGCACGAGGGCTGACTGGTCGGTACATCCACTCCGCCTAGAGACCGAAACTATCGGCGACACGCGACTCATGGTCCGCTTACCGGGGGAGATGCGAGCGGAGCTCGTCGTTTTCGACGGTGCCGACTCGGTCCAGCGGATTGGGACCAGCGCTAAGGCCCCTCCCGGGATCGCCCGGTTCGAACTAGCGGGCGGGTTCAGCCAGTGGAAGCATTTGCCTCGACGAGTTCGGTGAATATCTCGGAGGGCTTC